>NZ_JABERK010000011.1:0-218848 GCF_013004315.1 Acinetobacter sp. ANC 5378 | reverse complement strand
ATCCAAGTAAATCTGTTTGAGAGAAAAACCTTAAAAGCTTTATTCATGCCCGATAAAATACCGATAAAACAAAAGGAAGCTCAATTGAGCCTCCTTTTATGAAAAATTGTGGGACAGCAGTGACTTCGGTGCTCTTTTTTATGCGCTACAATAATCCCAATGCAAGCTCAATCTTCCAAAGAATAGAATAATAAAAAATTAATCCGGTGGCCTTTTAGATGAAAAAATTGATTTCGTTTCTAAGTCGCTTTTATCAGATTTATAGCGCAACTACCCCTCTAAATGCCCATCATCTTGAGCAAAATTTTGATTCACCTGATTCTGCCAACTTGGGTGATGCTGCCCAGCCGATTACACTGATCAGAACAGGACTGGGCAATAATCATATTCTTCAGGGATTAGCGCTTGATCACAGGCACGAGCTTTTGTACACCACGCATGTCGAGGGCAATCCTGAACAAGGCGTGATGAATAGATTTAAATTGCACCACTCAAATTTATGGTCTGCTCAAGATGCACAAAAACCCTCCTCCCTGATTGGTCATCAAGGTATTTCAGTCGATCCACACAGTGACTTTATTTTTGCTTCTGCAGGAACCGGCATTCCCAATAAAGGCTGGTATATTCTCAAATTTCAATACACGCCCAATGCTGCGCCCAGTAACACCCAAGTCATTCAGGTATTTGATAAACGATACAGCAAGATCACCAACACCATGCCTTCGATCACACCAGATGGAAAATATCTGTTGGTGCGAGGCAATAACCATAAAGTAAATGTCATCCGTATTTTTAAATTAGATCTCATCACCCAAAAAAACTTAACCGATATTCGTTTTTTATATGAAGATGAATGGCCTATTGATTCAGACTTCACGCATGACAAATCTGCATTTCAAGGCCTGAGCACCGATGGGACTTACGTATATTTGTTAAGCGGAAATAAAAATAAAGGCCCTAAAAGAATTTATGTTTATGACTTAACCGGCAAACTGATTCAAAAAATGGATCATGTGACACTGGGTCATTTTGATTCCTTATCTAATCATGCCATCCAGTATTGGGAGCCAGAAGGCCTAACGGTAGATAGTCAAAACCATCAGCTCTACATTTTATATACCATAGGCAATAGCGGCCAATTTTTAGGCCGTATTTACCGAATGAAAATTAATAAATATAAGAACATATCTGATTAAAGAAACTCTTCCAACACCGAATTTAAAAACACATGCCCCTGCTCTGTACAAGACAAACGGTTTTGATCTTCAACCATCAACTTACGTGAACGTAATGAAGTTAAAAGTTCACCTAAATTTTCTAAATTTAAACCTGTACGCTCGTGATAAAGTTTTGCATCTACGCCATTATTTAAACGCAGCGCATTCATCATAAATTCAAACGGCATGTCTTCATCTTCAATACGTTTAAACTGAAGATGCTCTGCCGGCACTTTGGCCAAATAATCTTTCGGCAAACGGGTTTTCTGAAAACGGTACACGCCATCAGGTTGAGTCACTTTACCGTGTGCACCTGCACCAATCGCCAAATAATCGCCAAACTGCCAGTAATTTAAATTATGTGCAGATGGCTTTTCTTTACGCCAAGCCGAGACTTCATAATTCACAAAGCCATGAGCTTTTAAATAAGCTTCACCCTGTTCCTGAATATCTTCCAACACGTCTTCAACGGGTAAAACAGGTTGGGTACGGAAAAATACCGTATTCGGTTCAATGGTCAGTTGATACCATGATACATGCGTTGCGCCATTTTCTACTGCCAGTTTTAAATCTAGTAACGCCTGCTCTAAAGTCTGTTCTGGCAAGCCATGCATCAAGTCGACATTAATGCGTTCAAAACCGGCATCGCGGGCTAAATGAATGGCATTGACTGCATCATCATTGCTATGGATACGCCCTAATTTTTTCAGGTGATCCATATTAAAACTTTGTACGCCAATGGAAAGACGGTTAATCCCTGCCTCTAAATAACCTGCAAAAGGATCGTGTTCCACGGTTCCCGGATTGGCTTCCAAAGTAATTTCACAGCCATCTTCAAACGGAATTATGTTTTTTAGTTGCTCGAACAACCACACATAACCTTTGGCTGAAATTAAAGATGGCGTCCCCCCACCAATAAAGACGCTATGAATCTGGCGACCTTGAGCAAAATCAAACTGGGTTTTAAAGTCTGCAACCAAAGCCTGTAAATATTGCTGCTCTAAATCTAAAGACAATTTTCCATCCGGTACCGCATGCGAATTAAAGTCACAATAGGGACACTTCCGCACACACCACGGCATGTGAATATATAAAGACAATGGAACAAGTGCAGGATTTAAATCAGCCAAGGAATAAGCTCAAAACAACAAAACAGGAAGATGAATATTTTAACATGACTGCATCAAGACTCTGATAAATTCTCCGTGTTATTGTTTTAGACTAAGAAAAACCCAACAAGAATAAATGCTTAATATGATGAAAATATCAGCCCAGTTACTCTTGCTGATGCCCTTAGCCATGGGTATTGGTATTGCGATGACGTTTCAAACTGCAATCAATAGCCAGTTAAGAGAATCTCTATATTCACCTTTGCAAGCCGCCCTTTTCTCCTTTTTGGTTGGTACAATAGTGCTCGCTGTGTTGGTGTTTTTTCAAAACGTTGATAAACCTAATCTTACAACTTTGGCTCAACTGCCGTGGTTTATGTGGCTGGGTGGGTTTTTAGGGGTCTATGCGATTAGTATCAGCATTTATACTGCGCCCAAACTGGGGTTTCTCACGCTCACAGGGCTGATTGTTTTTGGACAGGTTGTTACCTCAATGTTCCTCGATCATTTTGGTTTATTGGGTACAGAAAAAACAGCGATCAATTGGCAACGTCTATTCGGTGGCGTAGTGATTTTTATTGGTGTGCTTCTCACTTTACAACGCTAACACCTCATTATTCTAAGCACATGATGAGTAATTTTTGTGTCTAATGTCTCGTCGCTTACAACGACCCGTTATGAATTAAAACAACTCTTTCATTTGATGATTCCAATTTTGGTGACTCAATTTGCCCAAGCCGGTTTGGGTCTGATTGATACCATTATGGCGGGACATCTCTCCCCAACTGACCTTGCTGCCATTGCAGTCGGGGTGGGTTTATGGATTCCAGTGATGCTGTTATTTAGTGGCATCATGATTGCAACAACACCTCTGGTTGCAGAAGCTAACGGTGCACGTACGCCTGAAAAAATTGCCACCATTGCACGGCAGTCACTCTGGGTGGCCTTTATTTTGGGGATTATTGCTGCACTGATTTTACAAGTCATGCCATTCTTGTTGCCTGTTTTAGGCGTACCTGAAGCCTTACTGCCTAAAGCAAGTTTGTTCTTGCATGCAATCGGTTTGGGTATGCCTGCAGTGACAATGTATGCTGCATTACGTGGTTATTCTGAAGCCCTCGGTTATCCACGCCCCGTCACCGCCATTAGTCTGGGCGCATTGGTTGCACTGGTTCCACTGAACTTTGTTTTTATGTATGGCTTAGGTCCAATTCCTGAACTGGGCAGTGCCGGCTGTGGTTTTGCTACGGCTATTTTGCAATGGCTGATGTTCATTGCTTTGGCAACGTATGTATTTAAAGGCAAGGCTTACCGTAAAACCCAAGTCTTTGCCGCATGGGAAAAAATTGATCCGTATTGGGTAAAACGTATTTTACAGCTCGGTTTCCCGATTGGTTTGGCCATCTTTTTTGAAGTCAGTATTTTCAGTACTGCCGCGATTATTTTAAGTCCTTTAGGTGAAACCTTGGTAGCCGCCCACCAGATTGCCATTTCTGTGACCTCACAATTGTTTATGATTCCGATGTCACTCGCGATTGCACTCACCATACGTGTTGGCACCTATTATGGTGAAAAAAACTGGCTGGCGATGCGTAAAGTTCAGTATCTGGGATTACTGACCGGTACGATTTTAGCCCTTGCCACCATGGCATTGATCTGGTTCTTCCGTCCTGAAATTGTTTCCATTTACACTTCAGATTATGAGGTGGCACAAGTGGCAATGTATCTGTTGTTATTCGCAATTACCTATCAGTTGATGGATGCATGGCAAGTCAGTGCAGCAGGTTGCCTACGTGGCATGCAAGACACCAAAGGACCCATGTGGATTACCATGATAGCGTATTGGGTGATTGCTTTCCCTGTGGGAATTTACTTGGCACGCTTTACCGAAATGAAAGCGGCTGGCGTTTGGGTCGGCTTGATTGTTGGTTTAACTGTTGCATGTATACTGTTATTGACACGTTTATTTATGATGAATAACCGTATCAAAACGGCTTAAATATTTCGATCTCATTCCTTTTCTCATGAAAAAGGAATGAGATGAACAGCAATATGAATAAAAAAAAATCATAAAAACTTCATCTATTTAAGCTTAAAAAAATGCTTCTATTTTTTAAAATTGAACATTAAAAATGCAGCTTTTAACAATTTAAAGTAGGCAATATCCAGTTTAACGCCTATGATCATTGAAACACATCTTTGATGATCCTGAGGAATATCGCATGGCAAAAACGGCTAGCACACCCGGTCGTCGTTTTATGAAACTTGCCACTATGACGGCGAGCATCGCAACTAAAACCGTCTCAAATTCAATCAAAAATTTTAATGCCGATGAAGAACAAAAAAATGCCTCGCGCAGCAAGCTTTTTCAAGATATAGGGCTACAAATTGCAGATACCCTTGGGGAAATGAAGGGTGCGGTCATGAAAGTGGGGCAAATTGCTTCACAATATAAAGACATTTTTCCGCCTGAAGTGGCTCGTGCCATTAGCAAGTTACAGCGCCAAGCGCCTGCGATGCCTTTTGCTGAAATTAAAGCGCAAGTCGAAAAAGAACTGGGAAAGCCACTTGATCAAATCTTTAAACATTTCGATGAACAGCCTTTTGCCGCGGCTTCGATTGGACAAGTGCATAAAGCTTTTTTGCCAAATGGGCAGCAAGTGGTGGTTAAAGTGCAATATCCGGGTGTCGATGAAGCCTGTGAAAGCGATCTGAAACAGGTGCGTTTGGCTTTACGCTTAATGGGTGTGCTTAAGGTTGACCGTAAATTACAAGATCGGCTGTTCAAGGAAATTCAGGAAAGTTTGGATAATGAACTGAATTATGAGATTGAAGCGCAAAACCTCGAAGTCGCACGTACCTTCCATCAAGCTTTAGATACTAAAATTATTATTCCGCAAGTGTATAAAGACTATTCTTCACGACATATTTTAACCTTGAGCCTAGAACAGGGTGAAAGTATTGAAACTGCCAGTATCTGGTCTCAAGCAACCCGCAATGAACTGGGCCGCCGTTTATTTCGTGCCATTGGGCAAGAGATTTTCTATTTAAAACGTTTCCATTGCGACCCGCATCCCGGCAACTTTGCCTTTCGTGAAGATGGCACGGTGATTATTTACGATTACGGCGGTGTAAAAACATTATCCAGTTCCACGGTACAGCACTTTAAACATTTGGTGCAGTCTGCCCGTGAAGGCAATATTGTCGAAATGGAACAACAACTAGATGCCCTGCATGCCATTTCAGAACAAGGCAAATTCCCGGCTGAACTGTATAAGCAATGGTTAGAAGTGCTGATGCGCCCGCTCACCACTATGTATGATTTTGAAGAAAACTCGGCGCATCATGATGGCATGGAGTTGCTCAAACCCTCATTAAAATATTGGGATGTATTTAAGCCTTCACCAGAAACATTGATGGTAAATCGTACCGTGTCTGGACATTACTGGAATATGATTCATTTAAAAATGCATGACAATCTTAATGACTTGTTTGATGAACTGGTGCCACCACGTCAATAAGCCCTTTTTAAAACCCAAATACAGTTTCTGATTTGGGTTTTATTTGCCAAATTTAATGTTATATTATAACATAACAATATTAACAGTAATTTTGGAATTCATTATGCGCGCAAACATCCATCCAGAATATCGTGAAGTCCTGTTCCATGACACCAATGCAGATGCCTATTTCATTATTGGCAGTACCTTGCAAACCTCACAAACTAAGAGTTACCAAGGTCAGGACTATCCTTATGTGACTTTAGATGTCTCAAGTGCATCGCATCCGTTTTATACCGGTGAGCAACGTCAAGCGAGTAATGAAGGTCGCGTGGCAAGTTTCAATAAACGTTTTGCGCGTTTCAAACGCTCACATTAACTTCATATTATTTTAAGATTTCAAGGTTAGTCTTAAAACTTGAAAAGCCCAAGCACTCTCCTCCAGCTTGGGCTTCTTTTTTATCTATTGTATTTTTAGCTCAAACAGTATTCAGGTTTTATTTGCTGTGTAATAACCATTGAAATAGATAAAAACCCAAAGCCAAAAATATTACACCCATAATCACACTTGAAATCACATAGCCCAAAGCGAGTGTGGTCTGACCATGTTTTAATAGCTGAAAGGTTTCTAAACCAAAACTGGAAAATGTGGTGAAGCCACCTAAAATCCCGACCATCAAGAACAGCCGTGCTTCATTTTGCAAGCTCGGAAATTTTTGGCTATAGGCAAAGAAAATACCGGCGAGCAAGCAGCCACAAATATTCACCCACCATGTCGTCCAGGGAAATACGCTGGTCGGTTTCAGTAAAAATACCCCTGCACCATAACGCAAACTTGCCCCAATCGCCCCACCCATCGCTACCAGTAACCAGCTCATTTATTTCATCCAGTATGGGGTGTGCACAACCCGTGTTTTATCCACAGCCCTGTTTTCATTGAACAATACTTTTGCATGATTCTGTATTTTTTACAAAGAAATAATGCTGAATAAAATGCATAAACATTGTTATAGTCGTGCGGTTAAATTGACTATTTATATGGACTGAGGAAATCATGGCTCAAGATTTATTGGCACAACTTCAAGCAGGCGAAGCGAAATTTTCAGATGTGATTGCGTATATTGAAGCCCGTTATAATCATACGCCAACCGCATTTAAAAATGGACAACAAGCCAATGCTGCGACTGAAAATCAGGGCAGTGCGAAAGTGTTTTCTTTTGCGCAATTGAACGGTTTAGATCAAGCGCAGACTTTAAGCCTGTTTGCTGAACATTATGCTGCGGTATTGGCTACACCTGAAGCCACCGATCACCAGAATATCCGCCAGTTTATGCAAAATGGTTGGGATGGCATTCAATTTGAAGGTCAGGCTTTAACTGCAAAATAAGTTTCTATATCAGTCTTAGAATATAAAAATCCCGCTTTAATAAAGCGGGATTTTTACTCCTCTCTTTCAAAAAGGGAGGCTTTAAAAGGATTAACCTTTTACTTTTTCAATCCATTCAATTGAACTGACACGGAATAATTCGCAGGCGCCATCGCCAGTATCTGTCGGGGTTAAAGACGAGGTCCAGACCAAATCTTTATCTTTAATTTCAACCAATTCACCTGTTAAACGCACCAGATCGCCCCGTTTCACATTTTTAATTTGCTTGGCAATTTGCGGGTTTGCCGGAATGATGTGCATATTCGACACCATCTGTATGGCTTGCTCTTTCGGCACAGGCAGGCGATCGATCTTCCAATTTAAATAACGGTCGTATTGATTCACCGAGATATGTCGTGCAATTTCAGGTTCGGCAAACAAGCCCCAACTTACAGCATAATCAATCGGCGAAAACTTGGCCTGTTCATCGTTAGTATAAATTTTCGAGCCTAAAATACGAAAATCCCCTCTAAAGGATTGTAGTTTTTTAATCGACTGGTCTTTAGAGACAGGTGCCAAACCTTTAGAAATATTATGATCGACAGATGCGCTGGCGCTCACTTGTAACATGCAAGTCGCAAGTAAAGCACTGAATAATAATTGTCTAGTCATCTGCATACCTCAAAACGAATTTCTTTATTTGCAACTTTTATCTTAAGTCATGAAACTTAAATCACCATATCGACTTGGTAACAATCTAGATATATTCAGTCACTTTTTTGTCTTATTAATTGACTGAAATATCCATTAAGCTAAATCCATATCAAGAAAAATTAAGCAATCCATGATTTATAAATTTTATCAGCAGCATATTTTTCCGCATTTACTCAATCAGGTAATGCAAACGCAGAGCCTGATGGAACAACGTCGAGAATTACTGTTACCGATTTCAGGTGAAGTTCTGGAAATTGACTTTGGGACCGGGGTGAATCTGCCTTTTTATCAAAATGTCGATACGTTATACGCACTCGAACCGAATGCAGATATTTATCAACTGGCAAGCAAGCGCGTGCTTGAAAGTGCAATACATGTCCAGCATATTCAGGTCAGTGCAGAAAAGCTGCCTTTTGCAGATAACAGCATCGAGCACATTGTCAGTACCTGGACTTTATGCAGTATTGAACATTTACAACAGGCTTTAACTGAGTTGCATCGTGTACTCAAACCGACCGGTATTTTGCATTTAGTTGAACATGTTCAGTATCAGGACAACAAGACGCTTAAGCATTTACAGAATTTACTGACTCCGATTCAAAAGCGTTTGGCTGATGGTTGTCATCTCAACCGTAATATTGAACAAGCGTTGTTAGATGCGAATTTCCGCTTTAAAGAACAGCATTATTTCGATGCGACCGGGATTCCTAAAATAGGCAGTCGCATGTTCTTTGCCCGGGCAGAAAAAGCCTAGCGCTTGAATTCAGACTCAACCCTCTGCTCAATACCTCTGTTGCCCAGATTGAATCTGAGCAAATTAATGAATTAAAAAATTAATCATCAAAGTCGATGCGAACCGTTTCAAAACGAACTCGTCCATCACGAATGGCTTGGGCAATCGCCTGTTGCCCTTTAGTGAGTCGTGCCCCACCACTTTTAATATCAATCAGCACCACTTCAATATCTTCAGCTCGCCCTTCACCATCGCGTAAGTCGGTATATCCATCAAACACGACATAATCGACCGGATCACCCAAGAATTTGGCATCACTGGGCAAGTATTGAAACTCGGGCATAATCGGTGCCATCTGCTCTGCCATTTTTCCTTTCAACACCGCACGACTGGTATTGACGCTACGCTTTTGTGCATGGATTAAAGCCTGTTGATGCTCTAACTCCAGCTCAGCAATGTATTGCTCATACTCTGCTTTGACCCGTCCATTACGGGTATTGCTTAAAATCAGGGTAGTTAATACCACTCCTATACACCCACCAATCAACATTGCCATCCAGATGGACATTATTCTTTCCTAATTCAAAAATTTACTACCACATGAGTCTTTAAGACTTTTGTCATGTGTCATATTCATCGCATCAAACAATGATATGCTAGGGCGGAGCAGAATAAAATCGTCAGGGTCATGAAAACAATCTTAATTGCAAATCAAAAAGGTGGATGTGGTAAAACCATTACCGCAATCAGTCTGGCTGCGGCTTTAGCACAAAAAGGTTATCGGGTTGCACTTGCCGATGCCGACAACCAAAAATCAACTATGCAATGGCTTAAACACCGCCCTGAAGATGCTGCCCCGATTCAAAGCCTAGACTGGCGTCCTGGAAAATCGTTTGATAATGTGCCTAAAAATTTAGAATATCTGATTATTGATGCACCCGGGGCACTTTCTGGTGAACATGCTGAACAACTGATTAGTGAAGCTCACGCGATTATCACGCCATTACAACCCTCTTTTTTCGATATCGACAGTACGCGCCGTTTCTTGAAACATTTACAGGACATCAAGCGTATTCGTAAAGGTAAAGTGCAAATTTTACTTCTTGCCAATCGCGTTAAAGCCAATAGTGCCAGCGCTAAAGAAATTCAGGATTTTTTCAATAAAATTGAACAGCAACCTGTCGCCTGGATTTCTGAACGCACGGCTTATAGTCAGTTGGCGATGCAGGGTCTAACCGTGTTTGATAAAACGCAAAAAAATTATTTAAGCATGCAAAATCAGTGGCAGCCGGTTTTAAATGCCATTATTGATGATCCGACCAAATGGTTTTAGGGTCTTATAAGGTCTAGCTTTCTGTCTTGAAGCAGCGTTTGTTTATTGATTATTCATTAGAACTTACTCGGCATTCATTTTCGCGAGCTTTTTTTTCAGTTAAGATGGCATGGACCTTAGAAACAAATCAGTGAATGCAGTGCAACAGTACGCGCCAACATTACAAAAAGTATTATTATTTGGATTGTTTTTCATCCTCCTTTTCTTGAGTTTTAACGTCCTCAAATACTTTATTGTGCCTGTACTTTGGGCAGCCATTATTGCCTATATGACCTGGCCCTGGTATCAATGGATTTATCGCAAGTCTGGCTCACGTGCCACGCTGAGTGCGACCATCATGATCAGCCTGATTATTTTGCTGATCGGTATTCCGCTGACCTTCGGTATTTTCATGCTGCAGCATGAAGGTCGAAATTTATATTATGAATTGCAAAAGCAGGTGTTTTCAGGTCATTTAAATGTTCCGCAATTTATTCGCGACTTACCGTTTATCGGCAAGGAAATCAGCCGAACCTTAAATGATATCAATACCGATCCGAACAGTATTGTACAAAATGTTTCCATCTGGATTCAGGGTCATCTCAATTATGGCCGTTTCGTTTTAAATGAAATTGGTAAAAACGTCGTTAAGCTATGTTTTGCGGTCTTATCACTGTTCTTTTTCTACCGTGATGGTCAAACCATTTTGAACCAGGTCAGCAAAGCCTTGGAAATGATTATTGGCCCACGGATTCATCATTATTTAGATACCATTTCTGAAACGACACGTGCTGTAGTTTATGGGGTTGGTTTAACCGCGGTGGCGCAAGCCATATTAGCCGGTTTAAGTTATTTTGTTGCCGGTGTACCCAACCCAATGGTACTGACCATTGTAACCTTCTTATTGGCACTGATTCCGTTTGGAACACCGATTGCTTACGGTTCAGTTGCATTATGGCTGTTCTCTCAAGGGCAAACCATGGAAGCCATTGGGGTAATGGTCTGGGGTGTCTGTATCGTCAGTACTTCAGATAATGTGATTCGTCCACTGGTGATTTCGGGTGCAACCCAAATTCCCTTCTTGCTGATTATGTTCGGGGTGTTAGGGGGGATTGCGAGTTTTGGGCTGGTCGGTCTGTTTATTGGTCCGGTGATTCTTGCAGTCTTGTTGGCGATTTGGCGTGAATGGCTACATGAAACCAATGAATTTGGTCCCTTCATGATGCCAAAATCGACCATGGCATATGATCTTGATGATGATAAAGATGAAAACAATCCAGATAAAACTTAAGCTTAAAGTTTAAGAAACTCATACATTCAAATACTTAATTATTATTGAATTGCATCTGATGCCTTGTTTGAATGATCAAGGTCATAATAAAACAAAAGGATGCAACTCAATGTCTTCTTCACTATTCAAATTAACGACGCTCTGTGCCATTGCAGGTTTTGCAATGCTGGGCTGTGCCAACTCCCCTACCTCATCTCATGAAGCTCACCATCAGACAACCGTTCATGCGGTATCGGCTCAAGGAGTCGGTAAAGCCATTGGTACGATTAAATTCAAAGACAGTCCAGCGGGCTTAGTGCTTACGACTGACTTGGCTGAATTGCCACCCGGCCCTCACGGTTTCCATATCCATGAAAAAGGTTCTTGTGACCCGGCTGAAAAAGATGGAAAAATCGGTGCGGCGATTGCAGCGGGTGGTCACTTTAACCCGAACCAAGCACCGCATCACGGAACGCCACTTACCGGTCATTTAGGGGATTTACCTGTATTAAATGTCGATGCTCAAGGTAACGCAAAAGTTACTTTAGTGGCACCGCGTTTAAAACTGGCTGATGTTCAAGGTTTAGCGATTATGGTTCATGCCGGTGGTGATAACTATTCAGACCAACCTAAACCTCTAGGCGGTGGCGGAGATCGTATTGCCTGTGGTCTGATTAAATAATTGTCCTAAAAAATATAAACAAAAAGCAGGCGCAACGTCTGCTTTTTTGCTCCATAAATTGCGAAATAATTCAAACAACTCCCTGAATTTAAAAGATCATAAATTGACACGACAAATAAAAAAGCTCACGCTGTATCCACAATAATTGATCTTTAGAAAAATCGTGAATAGCCTGAAAGACTTAATTCAACGCTTTAAATCCAATTCCATTTTAATTTATTGTCTGCAAATTTTTATTGTCCTGACTGGAACCACCTTAGGTTTACTGTTTTTAAACTATGAGTCCTTAATTGTTCCGGTCACGTTAGGTGCCATTGCCACTGCACTGACCGATTTTGATGATCGCCTAAGTATTCGCTTACGTAATCTGGTCTATGTCTGCATTCTGTTTTTCAGCGTCAGCAGTATTCTTGAATTTCTCTATCCTTATAAACTGCTTTTTATCCTGTATTTATCCTTGTCGAGTGCCGCTTTTATTTTAATGGGTGCACTGGGACAGCGCTATGCCACCATTTCTTTCGGTACCATTTTACTCTCCATTTACACCATGTTTGGACTGGGTGAATATAGCCAATGGTATCAGCAGTCGAGCTATTTTGTGCTGGGTACGCTATGGTATGGGCTGACCTCGATCGTCTTCTATTTACTCAAACCCACACAGGCTGTACAAGATAATTTGGCTGCCAACTTCAATGCCATTGCTGAGTTACTGTTGGCTAAAGCCCGTCTGTTTGACCCCGATAATACCGACAACATTGAACCACTGCTGTATGAGCTTTCCTTAAAAAACAGTGAAGTGGTGCAAAGCCTGAATACCACCAAGGCATCCTTACTGACCCGTTTAAAAGCCTCGCGTGCCAATAAAAACACCATTTACTGGCTCAATCTGTATTTTCTGGCGCAAGATATTCATGAGCAAGCGACATCAAACTATCTACATTACGAAAATATTCATCAAAACTTTAGCCGTACCGACCTGATTTTCCGGATTCAGAAAAATGTAAAACTGCATGCCCTCTCCTGTCAGAAACTGGCGCAGGATATTCTTACCCATCAAACCTATCAATCCAATCCAGACACGGATGTTGCCATCGCCAATTTGGAAAGCTCGATTCAATTATGGATTGAGGAAAATCCGCAGAATTTAGAGGTGAAAAACCTGCTGCTGATTTTGCGTAATCTGAAAAAAATTCAGGAACAGTTTTTAAATTTGAGTCATGAACAAAACAATTATCGTCAAAACTATCTTCAGCATCAGGAAAATTTAAATCTGCTGGATGATGATATTCATGATCTTCCCGACTTATGCCTGAAACTGAAACAACATCTCACCCCAAATTCAGCACTATTCCGGCATGCAGTACGGATTGCCTTTGTTTTTGCGGTGGGTTATGCAATCTCATTAATGCCATTCGCCAAAAATGGTTACTGGATTTTACTCACCAGTTTATTTGTCTGCCAGATCAGCTATTTCGCCACCAAAAGCCGTTTGAAACTGCGGACTTTAGGCACAGTTTTAGGGGTGCTGCTCGGTATTCCAATATTGTATTTCGTGCCGAGTATTGAAGGACAACTGGTTCTGACCATTATTTCTGGTGTGTATTTTTTCTATTTACGTTCCAAAAAATATGCCATGGCAACATTGATGGCAACCTTAATGGTTCTGCTGATTTTCAATTTAAAAGGTGCAGGTTATGCCATTATTTTACCACGTATTGTCGATACCCTTTTAGGCTGTCTGATTGCTTGGTTTGCGGTCAGTTTTATCTGGCCCGACTGGAACTTCCGTAATATTTCCAGCACCATCAAAAAAAGTAATCAAGCGACTTTGGACTATTTCGATGCGGTGGTGAAGCAATATCAATTCGGTAAAAACAACAGTCTGGATTACCGTCGTGCGCGTCGCACCGCGCACAATGCGCAAATTGAACTGTCGAGCATGATTTCCAGTTTAAGTACCGAACCGAATCCTGACCAAGCGCTGATTCATTCTGCCTTTCGTTATCTGGTGTATAGCCACAGTCAACTCAGTTATATTTCGGCTTTGGGCAGTCACCGTGAACAGGTTCAAGATGCTCAAGTGCTGGATTTAATGCTGTGGTGTAAAGACACATTATTCGCTGTACTATTACAGCAACAACCTCTAGCAGTAGAAAAAATTCAAGGCAAGCTCAATGAAATTAAGCAGATGAGTGAGCAAGAAAACCTGTCTGAAGATTTATTATTGGTACTGAAACAGATCAGCTTATTACTGGAAACACTGCCTGAACTGTTAAATTTAAGAACCAAACTATGGACGCAGGAGATCAAATAACCCAAGTTCAGCACTTAGTTATAAGTATTTGATATATTTTATAAATACATCAAATTTTTCATTCACCACTACTGCAATATTCGGTACACTCAGGGTTCATTCTCATAGATTTAAGCATGACCATGAATATTCAAACTTTACGTGTTGTCGGTCTTTTAGAAGGTATTTCCTTTCTGTTGCTTCTTTTTATCGCGATGCCGATGAAATATATGCTGGATAATCCGATCCTGGTGAAATATGTCGGTATGGGGCATGGCGTACTGTTTATCCTGTTTTTAATCGTGTTATTTAGGGTATGTGAAAAACAGAAATGGTCGATTACCATGTTTATTCTGGGTTTAATCGCATCCATTTTACCATTTGGCACTTTTGTTTTTGATCGTAAATTAAAGCGCTTTGAACAGCCCATCGCTGAATCCAAGATATAGTTTTTTATTAAAAGGCTATTTTCTTTTTAATGAATAATAAGGATACCCCCTCTCATCCCTTACGGAATATATTCCTGATTTCCCAAAGGAAGATGAAGTATTCTTTATCAAAAAATTTGCTTTCAAACCAGCATGTTCCCTCTCCTTCTAGGAGATGAGGAATATATTCCTCATCTCCAACTGGAAGAAATACTGATTTCAAACCGGTAGATTCCCCTCCTTTCAGGAGGGGTTAGGGGAGGTAAATACAGAAATCCCTTCCTATACTTTACTTCTCAGGCAAGGATATACCCTGATCCCTTGCGGAATATATTCCTCATCTCCCAGAGGGAGAAGGAGCTTTTGCTAAAACTCCCCCTTTTCGACACGTTCTTTTAAAATGTCTTTGAGCATCGCTCGAGGGAAACTAAACCACAGCGCAATTAAAATAAAACAAGCCACCGCATAGGCCCAAAGATGGTATTGCTCATACATCATCCGAACCAGTTCAATAATAATAAAGAAGCTGAACATCAACAGCATCGAAACGGCGGCTGCGACTGTACCTTTGGAAACTTCCGAAGACATCAACGCAAAACGGTACAGCACCGAAAAACTGATGCCTTCACCAAAACTAATTAAAGTCATGCCTGCAATTAAGCACCAGATCAGATAATCTTGCCAGATCACCCCAGCCAGTAAAACCACCGTTCCGAGGAGCATAATCGGCAAGCCCATCAGCACCGATTTTCCCAATGCCAGTTTATCGATAATTTTAATCAGCACGATATTACCGACAATTAATCCACCCAATACCGGAAATTGTGCCAAGCCATATTGCATGCTGCTAAGACCCAACTCTTCCACCAATATGACAGGTGAAAGTGCAATCCACAGCATCAGCGGCATACTGACCATCGGCAATGCCAAAGTCATCCCTAAAAAACGTTTGTTTTTATAGACCTGTTTAAAGTCATCCAAAATATAACTGAACGGCTGTTTTGGAATGCTCACCTTTGTATCAGGCATTTTGGCTTTAAGCCCAAACCAGCTTAAAAAAGCCAACAAAGCAATGCCTATAAAACCCCAATGCCATGACACATGATCAATCATGAATGCACCTACCACAGGGCCGAGTAATGGCGCAAGCAGTGAAATATTGGCCATCAGTGCCATGACTTTAATCGCGTCACGTTCTTCAAAGGTTTCCTGAATGGCGGCATAACCGACAGCAGAAATGACCGTGAGGCCAATCCCTTGTAAAAAGCGTAGTGCTAAAAAGCTTTCAATATTTTTCGTCAGTAAAATCAGCAAGCAGCAGAGTACAAAGAACAGTACCCCTGCGAGCAGAACTTTTTTTCGTCCCAGTCGGTCGGACAATGGACCGAGTAACCAGGCCACACATGCCCCGCCGAGCAGATAAAACGACATGGAAGATGGTGCCCATGAACTGCTCACGCCAAAGTCTTTGGTAATGGCGAGCATGGCAGGCTGAACCAAGTCGTTGCCGATATAGACGGAAAACTCAAACAGTACCAATGCCAATGGGAACATCAGCGTGGCGCGGTTTAAGGTGGAGGTTTGAACTTTTTGCATTGTTTTTCTACATATATTTTAGGCTTGTAGAGCTACGCACTATTTTTAGGGAGAGAAGCATCAGCCCAATGACAAGCATTGAGTATTTAAATTAAATTTCGGAAATGCACTGAGTTATAAGTGACTTAAAACACCGTATTCACAAGGTGTTTAAATGAAAAATTCGTGAGAAATATTTGTCTCAAACAAAAACACCTACTTGGTTGAGTAGGTGTAGTTTAACAGAGACCATTTTTCTTGTCTTTAAGCGGTTTTTTCTGAAATAATTTCACCAAATTTAATTTCAGGATTCGGCTTAAATTGAAGCCATTTATTTTTCATCCATTTTTCAACTTTGTCTTTATTCAAAATAGCTAATAAATTATTGAGTAAAGAAAATTTAGCATTTGGATCATAGTAGTAGACTGTTACTCTTACATTTCTATCCATCTCATCATTTAAGCTAAATAAATCAATAATGTAATCTTTATCTGAAATATCTAATGAATATCCCCAAATGCTTATATTTAGATTAATTTTACTATCTACTTCCATTAAATTCTGTCTTGTAAATTTCTTTGCCGTTGGATCACTATCGCCAAAATCTTTCTCAAAATATTCTATTTTTTTCTTATGTATTTGAACTTTTTCTTTAAAATGATCTAAAAATAAATAATCTGTGTCTTTAAAAAGCTTTTGATGATATTTGGTAAAACCATAAGCTTTAAGTTTCTTTAATGCCTCATCTTTTACATCTGAAACACCTAAAACAATATTTTGATGCTCGCCACAACTACCATGCAAGTATTCAACATCAACAGAATCATAAAGACGTTGATAAGTATTGGTATAATTAAATGAGAAAATTTTAACTGGGCACACCCAGTCTGGAGATTTAATTTCAACCTCACAATTCAATAGAAATTTATTCACAACTAATTCTAAGTAAAGATTAAAAATTTCTATAAAATCGTCTAATTGTTCATAAAGGAAATCTAAGAATAATTCAGGACTGAAGCCATTAATAATTTTACCTCCATAACAAAATTTCGGATTAATATTTTCTCGCTCATTAATTACAATAGTTTCTTCCCCGCTCCCATCTTTAAGCAAAGGCCTCGGTTTGAGAGTTTCATATTTCTCAATTTTTACGGCGTTAAAAAAATTTAAAATCTTTGAATCACGATTTCTAATTTTCAAACCATCTTTTTTATTCTTAACAAAATATTGGTACAAATTTTCAATTATGTGGAAATTTTCAATATCTACAATACAACGTGCGGCAACTATCAAAACCTCTTCAATTTTTTGTTCAAAATCAATCCAAGTTTTCACCTCTTTTACATGATTTTTAAAATACTGATACCAACAATTTAGCTCTAACTTATATTGAGTCTTTAATACATCTTTAGCTGATAGATTAATTTTGTCTATAAAATAATATTCTTTAGCTTTTTCTATGAATTTAATATCTCTTATTTTTGAAAATAACTCATCAAAGCTCATTTCAAACTTAAAGGAATTAGAGTTCTTATTTTTTAAGAACATTTCATCCAATATATCCATCCACTCATGCACTGTATGAATTGTTAAATTTGGAACTTTTTCCCCTGTATTTTTACCTTCAATCGCACTCATTACATCCATAAAATGGTCATACTTCGTCGGTAAGTAATGTGACAAATCAAATCCATTTCCCACAATTAAAATATTCATTGTTCTTATTACCCCAAACGCAAAAAGCGCATCAATCGATACGCTTTTTATGAGGCATTACAGCCTAACTTACAACCGTAAATCAAATATTTATTAAGAGCATTTTGCTTTTTGAAAAGACTTGGTATTTTTGCTGCGCATACATTGATACTCTGTTTGCGTACCTGTTTTCTTCCAGTCACCCTCTACATTTTTAAAACTGTACGTGGTACGAATCGAACGAACCGAATCATCTTTTAAACCCGTTTCAGTCACTTTTACCTGTGCAGCAGTGGGTGACTCGGCGCTGTTAAAATATTGACGAATCTCAACCGTTGCCGAATTCTTACGCAAGTCAGGTCTTTCTTTCAAGACTTGTTGCAAAGGCGTATCTGATGAACCAAGACTGACTTTAGAAGCTATTTTTTTTATTGTTGCACAACCCGTCGTCATTAAACCCAAACAAATTAGAGAGGTAGACAATAAACGTAACATTGGGAAATCTCCCCCCATAAAAAAAAAGGCACTGCATCTATGATGCCATGCCTTTTTTTCTTACTCGATAACAGTTATGTAGTCATCGGTAAAACAACTTACAGGTCAAATATTAAAGATCGAATAATTTACCTGGGTTCATAATACCATTTGGATCGAATACTTGTTTCAAAGCTTTCATGTAGCCAATTTCTTCTTCAGAACGGGTGTAATTTAGGTAAGGCTTTTTGGTCATACCGACACCATGTTCCGCAGAGATCGAACCGTCATATTTTTTCACAGTATCGAATACATATTTATTCACTACCTGACATTTGGCAAAGAATTCATCTTTAGACAAGTTCTCTGGTTTCAAGATGTTCAAGTGTAAGTTACCGTCACCAATATGACCGAACCAGCAAAT
Organism: Acinetobacter sp. ANC 5378; assembly: GCF_013004315.1. Lineage (NCBI taxonomy): Bacteria > Pseudomonadati > Pseudomonadota > Gammaproteobacteria > Moraxellales > Moraxellaceae > Acinetobacter > Acinetobacter sp. ANC 5378. Next base: position 200,056 of record NZ_JABERK010000011.1, on the reverse strand, counting down.
TTCAAAATCAGGATAATTCGCTTCCACAATTGCATCAATTTCTTTAATAAATGCAGGAACGTGGGTAATCAACACTGAAATGTCATTTTTGTATGGTGTGAACGGTGCGATCGATTCAGAAATATCTTCACGTAAACGCCATAAGCTATGCACTTGGTCAAGGTTTTGGCTCATTACGCCATCAAGCACCCAACCTTCTTCCATACAATGCTCGAAGATTTCCATCGCAGCATCCATGATTGGTTCATACGGCGCTTCAAACTCAAGTAAAACATAGAAAGGACAAGCCGTTTCAAATGGACGTTGCACATGACCATGATCCAGCACTTTCTGCATGGCCAATTCACCAAAGAATTCGAACGCAGTTAAATCAATTTTTTTCTGGAATGCGTGAAGTACCGGCATGATCGCATCAAAGTCAGGCACACCTAACACCATCACTTGTAAATCATGCGGTTGACGCTCAAGCTTGATTTCAGCTTCAGTCACCAAACCTAAAGTCCCTTCACCACCAATGAATAAGTGTTGAAGCGCATAACCGGTTGCATTCTTGATCATGCCCTTATTCAGACGAAGGATGTCACCTTTACCTGTTACAACAGTTAGACCAAGCACCCAGTTACGAGTCATGCCATATTTAATAACTTTAATACCGCCAGCGTTGGTACCAATGTTGCCGCCAATTTGTGAAGAACCTGAAGACGCAAAATCTACTGGGTAATACATACCTTGTTCTTCAGCATAATTCTGCAATTGTTCAGTCACAACACCCGCTTGTACACGTACCATACGGTCTGCAGGGAAAAATTCCAGAATCTGGTTCATCTTGTCCATGCTAACGACGATTTCACCGTTCGATGCAACTGCACCAGCAGATAAACCGGTACGGCCGCCCGATGGCGTGATGGCAATATTGTGTTCATTGGCAAATTTAACAATCGCCTGCACCTGTTCCGTGCTCGATGGAAAAACGATGACTGATGGATTTGGATCAAAATGCTTGGTGTAGTCTTTGCCCCAGGCATCGAGACTAGCAGCATCAGTTTTAATGCGGTTTTCACCGACAATGACTGTCAATTGGTTTAATAACTCAGGTGTTAAAGCGACTGGAGCATTCATCGTTTGCAGACCTAGCAAGAAATATACAAGTGGTGGATGGTCTATAGATCATTCATTTGTAAAAAGATTAACAATGCAATGGTGTCTTAGACTGGCGTGAACATAAAAGCAACAGCATGGCTGTGGCGGTTTTCACTACCCGACATTATAAGGCATTTTCCATTGAAACCCTGAGTAAATAAGCATTTTGACAATCTCGCCTTAAAAATTACAGCTTTAGTTAAACCAAAATCTGCAGGGAACGGCGTATGTATGGCAAAAATACCTAGACTCTCCGTCATAAAGGAAATGTATATAGACCCTTCTCGTATGTTATCATATCGCGACTAAATTTGGCCTTTGTAGCGGAGCCGTAATGAGCCAACATCTTTCTCTACCTAAAGATAAAATTCGTTTCTTGTTGTTAGAAGGCGTTCATCAAAACGCAATCGACACATTAAATGCTGCTGGATACACCAACATCGATTACCGTAAAACTGCGCTTGAGGGTGAAGCGTTGAAAGAAGCGGTTAAAGATGCTCACTTCATCGGTATTCGTTCACGTACTCAACTGACTGAAGAAGTATTTGAAGCAGCCAACAAGCTCATCGCTGTTGGCTGTTTTTGTATCGGTACCAATCAGGTAAATCTTGATGCTGCGATGGTTCGTGGTATTCCAGTATTTAACGCACCGTATTCAAATACCCGTTCAGTAGCTGAACTGGTACTTGCTGAAGCAATTCTTTTACTTCGTGGTGTTCCTGCGAAATCTGCTTCTACTCACCGTGGTGGCTGGAACAAGTCTGCAGTGGGTTCATTTGAGACTCGTGGTAAAACTTTAGGTATCGTGGGTTACGGCTCAATCGGTTCTCAACTTTCAGTTCTTGCTGAAAGCATGGGTATGCACGTGATTTATTATGATGCAGTAACCAAACTTCCTATGGGTAATGCACGTCAAGTAGGTTCTCTTGCCGAGTTACTTGCAAACGCTGACGTGGTATCTCTACACGTTCCTGACGTGCCATCAACACGTAACTTCTTTGGAAAAGACCAGTTTGCACAAATGAAAGAAGGTTCTATCTTCATTAATGCTGCACGTGGTACATGTGTACTGATTGAAGATTTGGCTGATGCGATTAAATCGGGTCATATTTCCGGTGCTGCAATTGACGTATTCCCTAAAGAACCTAAAGCAAACGGTGAAGAATTTGTTTCTCCACTTCGTGGCTTAGACAACGTGATTTTGACTCCTCACGTGGGTGGTTCGACTATGGAAGCGCAAGCCAACATCGGTTTAGAAGTGGCAGAGAAATTTGTTGCTTACTCAGATAAAGGTATGACTTTATCTGCTGTGAACTTCCCGGAAATCGCGTTGCCGTTGACTGAAGGTAAACACCGTTTACTTCACATTCACAAAAACATTCCTGGCGTGCTTTCTAAAATCAACAACCTGTTTGCTGAACACGGTATCAACATCTCTGGTCAGTCATTAATGACTAAAGGTGATGTGGGTTACTTGGTCATGGATGTTGACGCAACTGCGTCTAAAGAAGCGCTTGATACACTTCAAGACGTTGAAGGTACAATCCGCGTTCGCGTATTGTTCTAATTTAATTTAGAACCTTAAACCACAGCATTCGTGCTGTGGTTTTTTATTTTTACAGCTTTTATTGCTGATCTCCCGCTATTCGAGAAATCGAAACAAATTTAGTGAATGTTGAATTTTAAAAATATACCCCATGTTCAGGCACTGCTGTTATTGCTGATTGCAATGATCAGCGTGCAAAGCAGTGGCTCGCTTGCCAAAATCCTGTTCGGTCAATTTCCCATCCTGAGCGTTGCAGCCATGCGTATGCTCATTGGTGCGGTAATCTTGGCACTTATTTTTAAAATTTGGCAGATCAATTTTAAACAGGTGAAATGGAAAGCGATTATCAGCTACGGCATCGCCTTAGCCGGTATGAATGCCATGTTTTACCTGTCAATTAATCGCCTGCCGCTTGGTATTGCCGTTTCTTTTGAATTCATTGGTCCGCTCAGCGTGGCGCTATATTACGCACGCCAAAAATTCGATTTTATCTGGGTCGGACTGGCCATTCTTGGTCTTATTTTATTGTTTCCGTTTGATCAGGTTTCACAGAGCCTCGATTTAATCGGGATTGCTTTTGCATTAGGTGCAGGGGCTTGCTGGGCGCTGTATATCGTGGCCGGACAAAAACCTTCCGGTATTTCAGGTAATCATACCGTGTGCTTGGGTATGTTTATCGGCATGCTGTGTTTAATGCCAATCGCTCTATTTTCAGGCATGTCAGCCAGCGTTTTTGAACCTTCAAACCTTGTTTATTTTATTGCTTTGGCGGTGCTGGCCAGTGCCCTGCCTTTTACTCTGGAAATGATTGCACTGCGTAATTTAACGGCACTCAGTTTTGGTACTTTAATGAGCGTAGAACCGGCAATTGCAGCATTATCTGGATTTATATTTTTAGGCGAGCAGTTATTATGGAACCAATGGCTTGCACTTGCGACCATTATTACCGCTTCCATGGGCTGTACCTACACCACGCAACAAGCCAAGAACAAAGCTGAAGAAAAATAGAAAATACATCCTTTAAATTCAAATTAATCAGGCTAAATTTACGCGCTGATTTTTTAAATTCAAAGTTTTAAATTTAAAGCGTTTAAGACTCTTCATTCCCTCAAAAATTAAACAGAATTGCTATACTGGCGCCATCTTTTCCAGTGGATTCACCTGACTCGGTGATCCTGCGTGTCGCATGCCTAACTCCCAACTTACTGCTGTTCTGTTCATGGTTTTATCCATGGTTGCGTACCAGATCAGTGCCTCATTTGCCAAACAACTGTTTGAAGTGCTTGATCCACTGACCGTGGTCACATTACGGCTTTCCTTTGCTTCCATTTTAATTGTGCTGATGTTCCGTTCCTGGAAAATCATCAAGCGTTTACCCTATCTAAAATGGAAAGATTTACTGTTTTATAGTGGTTCGGTCTGCTTAATGAATGTGTTGTTTTATGCCTCTTTAGGCAAATTACCGCAAGGGATTGCCGTCGGTTTAGAATTCTTGGGGCCACTGACACTGGCGCTGCTTTCGATCAAACAAAAAACTGATTATGTCTGGGTCTGTCTGGCTATTTTAGGGGTTGCCTTAATGGTGCCGTGGCAAGATGCATCAGCCGATAACTTTTCTTATCTAGGGGCTGCTTTTGCTTTGGGTGCCGGTGTCTGCTGGGCGATTTATATTTATTTTGGGCAACGTGTGGTTCGTCAAAATATTGGCATGCATGCGCTGAGTATTGCGATTGTGCTATCTGCCTTGGTGATGTTGCCGATCAGTGCAGTACATAATCCAGCAGCGCTTATTCAGACTCAATATTGGGGACAAGCCTTAATCATTGCCCTGCTCGCAACCGCGATTCCCTATGCTTTAGACTTGATGGCATTGAAGCGATTAAGCAAACTCAGTTACGGCACACTGTCCAGTTTATCACCTGCACTAGCTGCTTTGGCAGGCTGGTTGTTACTTAAAGAACAAATCACGATTTTACAAAGTATTGCCTTACTTTGCATCATGATTGCTTCGGTGGGTGTGACGTTTAGAGCGAGTAAAAATAAAGATCTTCAACCTGAATAATCCATAGATCAACATAAAAAAGATGGCTTCAAACCATCTTTTTTATTTAGGATTTTTTAGGGAGATTTAAGTCAAACTGTCTTTATTTAACTTTTTATACTTGTTGTATTCAGCCAAATATTGCTGGGCTAAACTTTGCTTTTGTTCATCTTCCAAAATTTTACCGGCTTGCTGGAAAAAACCATGTTCTTCTTCCTGCAAATGATGATGGACCTTTTCCGACAGTTTTTTTGCAATCGCCAGCCAACCATGATTACTCATATCCGTTTCGGTTAATTGCTCAAGTAACTCATCGATTTCATGATGTTCAGACAAGGCATGGCGGGTAATATTTAAGCCTGAATCAGTCATCATCAAAGGAATATAAAAATAACGGTCTTCGCCCACGGCATGGGCAAATAATTCATTTTTCAGCAATTCAAACAGCTCGCGACGCTCTACGGTATTCCCTGAAGTCTGGATTAATTTTTCAGACAGTTCTCGTTGTATTTCATGACTTGCACGTAAAGCTTCGAAAATATTCATCTACATCACCCTGCTATCTTTTACAGACCCGATATGTTGAAAGGACTGTTTATCCTTCTTGTGAAGATATTCTGTTTGATGATCTTAAAAGCGAATGCCCGGCATGTGGGTGACGAGATGAAGCAATTTGTATAATAAAGTTTAATATTGAGCAGAATTTACGGGAAAAAAGTTTGATAAGCCAAACGGCATATCAATAGGCTCACCAAAATCAGAAACAGAATCCGGATAAAACCACTGCCATATTTTAAGGCGGCACGTACACCGACCAATGAACCGAGTACATTGGCGACCGCCATCATCAAACCGATCTGGAACAGCACATGTCCGGTGGGGGCAAAGAAGCTTAAAGCCGCCAGGTTGGTGGTTAAATTCGCTACTTTAGACAAGGCCGAGGCATGAATAAAATCCGCTTTTAAATAGCGAATAAAAAAGAAAATAAAGAAACTTCCAGTCCCGGGACCAAAAATACCGTCATAAAAACCAATCAACAAACTGCCGACTGCAGCCAGCATCAATATTTTCGGTGTCAGTTCCTGACGAATATGCACCTGACCAAACTGTTTTTTACTAAAGGTATAAATCGCGATCACAATCAACATGATCAGGACAAAGGGTCTGAGGACTTCCTTTGGAATCATCGCGACACAGGCAGCACCTGCAAACGAGCTTATAAAGGCACAGCTGGCAATTACCGCCAGCAATTTCCAGCGCAGTTTGACTTTGCGAACAAAGCTCCACGCTGCCGATGCCGTACCACAAATCGAAGACAACTTATTGGTCCCAAACACAGTCGCTGGACTGAGTTGTGGCATCGCATTCATAATGGCAGGAATCTGGATCAGACCACCGCCACCCACAGCCGCATCAATCGCCCCCGCACAGAAAGCAAAGACCAACAGGCTGATTAAAATTTCAATTTCCATACATGGTCTTCAAAGCCTATTCGAGATTCAGTACACGTTTTGGTACCAGACGCTTACGGTCAGTAATCTCTGCCAAGCCCAGACATTTTTCACCATCAAAAACCAGAACCTGTGCTTCCGCCTCATGCTCAATATTACTTTCCATGCCGCGGCTAAAGTATTCCGCACGCCCTTCCGGCGCCTGCACTTTTGGAAAATGATCGACTGGGGCATAAACAGGCAGTAACAAAGCTTCGCGCTCTTGTTCAGTCAGGCTTTCCAGATACTCAATGGTGTATTCGGGAATCAGGTCAAACTGACCCGTTTTAATCCGGTGCAGATAGGTCAGATGTCCCAAAGTACCGAGGGCTTTGGCAATGTCTTCACCCAAGACCCGAATATAAGTGCCTTTAGAACAGGTGATATCTAAAGTCAGGCTATTTTCAGTAAAGGACAATAACTCAATCGCCTCAATGGTGATGGGGCGTGCTTCACGTTCAATTTCAATGCCTTGACGTGCCAACTCATACAACGGACGCCCTTCTTTCTTCAAAGCGGAATACATCGGCGGAACTTGCTGAATGTCCCCTGTAAAGCTTGCCAAAACCTGCTGAATTTTTTCTTCCGTTAGCACCGGAACAGCTTGCTCCAACAACAGCTCACCTTCTACATCACCGGTGGTGGTGCTATGACCTAAATGGATGGTGGTTTGATACCGCTTGATCGAATCTAACAAATAGTGAGAAAACTTAGTCGCTTCACCTAAACAAATCGGCAACAGACCCGAGGCTAAAGGGTCTAAAGCACCGGTATGACCACCTTTTTGCGCTCGATATAACCCACGCACTCTCTGTAAAGCGCCATTAGAACTAATACCCAAAGGCTTATTAAGTAAAAACACACCGCTAATATTCCGGCGTTGAATTTTAGGTGAAGTCTTTTTCATAGCGAAAGATCAGGCAAGTTGAAACGGATGACATGTTAACAACCGCTTGTCTGCATTTACAACTTTTCTACGTTACATTTACAGCTTTAATGGCAAATTTAAATCCTATTTTTAGACTTATAAAAACAAAACAAGCAAAAAGGTTGCATAGGAAATGCGGAAATATAAGTTATGGATTATTTTGGCGCTTATTATTGTGGCTATCGGCGCACTATTATTTTGGTTAGCGCCCTCGCAATCGAGTGCAGAAAAAACACGTGCAGCACAAACTGTTGATCATCAAGGTAATAGCTTAACTGAAAATACGCCAGCAAACGTAGTTCAAGGCGGGGCTTTTATGAGTAAAAGCCAACAGGACACTGAAGTGAACTGTCAGTTGAGTCTTGATGCTGCCAACCATTTAATTGTGAATGAGCAAACACGCAACTGTTTTGAATATTTCATTACCCAGTATGGGGAAAAAGATCTCAAGCAGATTAAAAATGATTTTAAGGCTTATATCCAGCAAACATATAAAGCGCCTGCCCTCGCACAAATTCTAGATTTGTGGAATCGCTATATCGATTACCGCGAAAAACTCGGTGATCTGCAAGCACCAAATATCAATAAAGAAGATCCTAAATATTATCAAAGTATCTTTGCCAATATGAAAAATCTGCGTAAACAGCTTTTCTCGGATTACGAAATTGAAGGCTTATTCGGTACCGAAGATACTTACCATGAATACACCTTAAGTCGCATGATGGTCATGGATGACAAAAGCTTAACTGAAGCGCAAAAAGTACAAAAATTAAAAGATTTGTTCAATCAATTACCCCAAGACTGGAAAGAAAACCTAGAGCAGCTCAATAAACTCGAAGACTTACGCAAACTGACCGCAGACATTAAAGCACGTGGGGGTTCTGCGGAAGAAATTCATCAGATGCGGATGAATTTGGTCGGTCCTGAAGCCACACAGCGTTTGGAAAGATTAGATGGACAACGCCGCGACTGGAAAAACAAGGTCGATGGCTATCTGAAAGAACGCGACAACATTATAAAAAGTGGCATGAGTGAGGATGCCAAACAAAAAGCCGTTCAACAATTAAGGATACAGCATTTTAATAAACCAGAAGAACAACTCCGGGTAGGAACGTTTGAATCAGTTCATGATCAAGGAGGAAAATTACCATATGGCGAGTAATCGCAATGTAGCCTCATCAGGTGACTAAATTGATCATCTGATTTATGTACTTATATAAATAAAAACAAAAATATTTAAGGAAAAGTCGATGAAAACTTTAAAAAACAAAAAAGTGATCATGCTTGCGGTAATGACGACCCTTACCATGGGTTTAACCGCTGAAACACAAGCAGCAAAAGGAATTTTGCAAATCAAAGAAACGGTTAAGTCTGATTATGCAAAAACCCAATATCCCATTGTCATGACCCACGGCTGGCTAGGCTGGTCACGTATCGGAAATGATAGTTTCAACATTGATTATTGGTATCAAATTTTGCCCGATATGGCACGTAATGGTTCAACCGTATTTGCAGCACAGTTATCCCCTGCCAATACCACTGAGTTTCGTGGTGAACAACTGGTTGCTCAGGTTGAAGAAGTGCTCGCGATTACAGGTCAGGATAAAGTCAACCTGATTGGTCACAGTCATGGTGGTCCAACCGTACAATACGTAGCGGCAGTGAAACCCGAATACGTCGCATCGGTGACTGGCGTGGGTGGAACATACCGCGGTTCTAAAGTGGCCGATGATATTCAAAACAATACTCTTAGCCGTACTGCTTTCAATATTTTGGGCCAATACATCATTGGACCACTGATGACCTGGGCTCAAGCCAATCCGGATATTCCGGTGAACTTTGATGCTTCGATGAAGTCTTTGACCGAAGTAGAATCGGCAAACTTTAATAAACGCTTCCCGACCGCTGCTTTAGCTTCTGACTGTAACGAGAGCGGTGCGGAAGTGGATAAGGAAATCTACTACTATTCTTGGGGTGGAACTGCGCAAACCACCAACCTTCTGGACATTGATAGCATTCTGATGCAACTCGGGCCATTGTCTTATGGAAACAAAGACAATGATGGTATGGTTGCCCGCTGTAGTTCACATATCGGTCAAGTCATCCGTGATAATTACAACCTCAATCATACTGACCTTGCCAACATGATGTTTGGTTTAAAAGGGATGTTTGCTCCTGATCCAGTTGCCCTGTTTAGACAACATGCCAATCGTCTAAAACTTAAGGGTTTATAAACCGAGCTTCTAAACAAATCCATGCACATAAAGGCACTATTTTTATGGGCATTTTCATATTCATACCTTGTTACAACTCTATATTGCATTGGTCTGTTAAATTTAGAAATCAGACCACTTATATTCAATACTAAATTTTGACAATTTAAATTGTCTAATAAAACAACTGGTTTAAAACAATAATATTTTGAGTACTCAATATGAAATACGGACTCTTCATTGCTGGCCTAATGTCACTCAGTGCTTTTAGCCAAGTACAAGCAGGCAACGCTACCCAAGTCACGGGAAAAGCAACCTCAAGCTATGCAAAAACCAAATACCCGATTGTTTTTAGTCATGGGATGGCTGGTTTTATCACTGTAGGAACCGACCAGTTTGGTCTCGACTACTGGTATCAAATTCTGCCGGACTTGGCCCGTAACGGTGCCAACGTGTGGGCAACCCGTGTATCGCCATTTAATTCATCTGAAATTCGTGGTGAACAACTGGCACGACAAGTCGAAGAGATTCTGGCATTGACCGGGGCAGAAAAAGTCAATCTGATTGGCCACTCGCATGGAGGTCCAACCATTCGCTACGTTGGTGTAGCCTTACCGGGTAAAGTTGCCTCAATGACGGGAGTAGGTGCGCCACATAAAGGCTCGCCTGTAGCGGACTTGATCTTGTCTGCTGAAGGTACGGCTATTGAGGGCCCACTCATAGGTGTCATCAATTTTGTTTCCAAAGCGATTACCTGGGCACAAGGTCTTGACCCACAAAGCTTCCCGCATGATTCTTTAGCCGGTGGTAAAAGTTTAACTCTTGAAGGCTCTGCACAGTTTAATGCCAATTTCCCCATAGGCATGCCAAGCACAGCATGTGGAGAAGGCAAGTTCCTAGACCAGGGTATTTATAACTATTCCTTTACCGGTATCGGTACAGTGACCAATTTACTGGATCCTGACGGTGCTTTAAAGGTCACCAGTTTGTTGATTAATGGTGGTAAAGAAAATGATGGTCTGGTATGCCGTTGCAGCGCCAAGTTTGGCAAAACCATCCGTGACAATTACAACTGGAACCATTTAGATGAAGTGAATCAGGTACTCGGTCTGAAATCGTTGTTTGCACCCGATCCGGTCGATGTCTATCGTCAGCATGCCAACCGCTTAAAACAGCAAGGTTTATAAAGAATAAGGGATTTATCAGTAACTGTATAAATCCCTTTTTAGCCCTTAAAAATAAAAAATCATTTTGTTTAGATTCTTCAGAGCACTTATGAATAAATTCTTTCTCGCATTGACCCTATATGGCATGACGACATTACAATTGACCCATGCCAAAATGATGGTGCTCTGCCCTTATGTAGCGGTCGTTATGGACAAATTATTCGTCAAGACTATAAGCATAATCACTTTGATGAAGTGAATCATTTCTTTGGAATTATAGGTGTATTTGCACAAGATCCTGTCACCTTGTACCGCCAACATGCTAACCGTTTAAAGCTAGAAGGTTTATAAGTTCCACCTTGCTAAAAAGAGCCGAAAATCGTTCTTTTTAATAAAAATAAATACCTAAAATCTCTATCTGTTGATCTTGAATCCTGATGATTTCAAAATTCACCACTCATCCTCTATTGCTTTATTTATAAACTAAAAATTGTTAATTTACCTAATATTGACAATATGAATTGTCTAAAAAACAAAAATGTTAAAAAAAATAATCAAGGATATTCAATGCAACTTAAACACATCGTCCTCGCTGCACTGAGCAGCGTTGCATTCGTGCATTTACCTGCGCAAGCTGCCGGCTTAACCCAATATCAGGCAAAAGCTGTATCGAATTATGCAAGCACCCAATACCCGTTAGTGATGGCACATGGGTTCGGCTTAGGCTTCTCGCGTATTGGTACACAAATGTTGGGCTTAGATTATTGGTATCAAATTTTGCCAGACTTGGCACGTAATGGTGCGACGGTTTTTGCAGCGGAAATGTCTGCGGTGGAATCGACGGAAGTTCGTGGTGAGCAGCTTTTACAACAAGTCGATGAAGTCATGGCCCTCACCGGCAAGAAAAAAGTGAATTTGATCGGTCATAGCCATGGTGGCCCAACCATTCAATATATTGAAGGTGTTGCCCCCGAGAAAGTTGCCTCCATGACGGCGGTCGCAGGAGCAATGAAAGGCACAAAACTGGCCGATGTGATGGTAGAAAGTAAATTTCTCGATCCGATTGCAGAAGTGGTTTTTGGTTTACTGGGTAAAAGTATCGCGCTGATCCAGTCGAATCCAAAACTTAGTGTTGATTATGAAGGCTCGATGCAATCTCTAAGCACCACGGGTATTATGGCATTTAATGCGAAATATGGTTCAGCGGCCATTCCCCAAGATTGTAATAGTCAGGGGCAAAAACAGACTGCTGATGGTATTTATCATTATTCCTGGATGGGCAATCAACAAATTACCAATCCTTTAGATGTGATCGATACCTCAATTGTAGCTTTAGGCACAACTTTGTTAAAAAGCAAAGACCATGATGGCCTTGTCTCACTGTGTAGTGGTCGCTACGGCCAAGTGATTCGTCAAGATTATAAGCACAATCACTTTGATGAGATTAACCACTTCTTTGGGATACAAGGTATATTTGCACAAGACCCTGTGGCAATTTACCGTCAACATGCCAATCGTTTAAAACTGCAAGGTTTATAAAACTAAAAAGATTCAGACATAAAAAATGCGCCTTTTGGCGCATTTTTTAACTCGAGATAAAACTTAAAATTAAGCTTTAACTTTACGAGCTGGTAATTTTTCACGAATACGTGCAGCTTTACCAGACAATTCGCGTAGGTAGTAAAGTTTAGCACGACGCACGTCACCACGACGTTTAACTTCGATTTTAGCAACGATTGGAGAGTGAGTTTGGAATACACGCTCAACACCAACACCGCTAGAAATTTTACGTACTGTGAACGCAGAGTTTAAACCACGGTTTTTGATTGCGATTACAACGCCTTCAAAAGCCTGAAGACGTTCGCGATCGCCCTCTTTTACTTTTACAGATACAATAACTGTATCACCTGGTGCAAAAGCTGGGATATCAGTTTTTAATTGAGCATTTTCAATAACTTGAACTAAAGGATGTTTACCACTCATGTGGGAATCTCCAATGTGCGGACAGAAGAGGTCTGTTACCGCTGGGGACAGAGGCTAAAGCGCATATCAACCCGTTTATCTTTCCCTTTATCACCTAAGTCTTCACTTCGGTCGATAAAGAGCCTATTTAAAAATACTTAAAGTCGACTTTAAGTATTCAAATCTTTTAGCCATTTCTTTTGCTGCTTGGTCAACTCAACTTTTTCTACAAGCTCGGGCCTACGATCAAGAGTTCGTTGATAACGCTGCAAAAACCGCCATTTTTCGATATTGGCATGATGCCCAGACTTTAACACCTCAGGCACATCCAAACCTTCAAACTGGTCTGGCTTGGTATATTGCGGGCAGTCTAAAAGACCATCCACAAATGAGTCTTGTATCGCTGATTGTTCATCCGACATTGCACCCGGAAGTCTCCGAATAATACTGTCCAATAAAACCATCGCAGGAAGTTCGCCACCCGACAAAACATAATCACCAATTGACCATTCTTGATCAACATATTGCTGGATCAAACGTTCATCGACACCTTCATAACGTCCACAGAGCACAATCAATCCATCATATTCGACAAACTGTTGTACAGCAGCTTCGTTTAAGGTTTTTCCTTGTGGCGACATATACACCACGGGAACCTGAATACATCCTGCTTGCGCTGCAAGCTCTTTGGCATGCTGGATTGCTTGAGACAAAGGCTCAGCCATCATCACCATACCCGGACCACCGCCAAATGGACGTTCATCCACCCGCTTATAGTTGCCCGTCGCAAAATCGCGTGGATTAATACAAGTGACTTGTACTATTTCACGTTTTGCTGCACGCCCGCTAATACCGTAGGCTGTAATCGCTTCAAACATTTCAGGAAAAAGCGTAATGACTGCAAAAAACATCGCAGACTCCTCTATTTTCCTGCTGCGTTCATCCTTAAAGGATTAATAATCTACGCCCCAATTTACGTAGATACGACCAGCTTCAAGATCAACTCGCTGTACCACATCTTTATGCCATGGAATCATGCGCTCTTCAGCATCAACGCTGTCTGGTGTTGCGTGAACCACCATCACATCATTGGCACCCGTCTCAAACAATTCATGGATTTTACCGAGATTTACTTCTTGTTCAGCATCATCCAAACCTAACACTGTTAAGCCATTCAAATCTGTCCAGTAAAACTCATCCATTCCTGCTTTCGGAAGTTGCGATTTTGAAATCCAGACATTTGTGCCAACCAAGCCATCCGCTGCCGTGCGATCGCTCACACCTTTCAACGAAACAACCAAGCCTTTACCATGCGGTTTCCAGCGTTTTACATCTATTGTTTGCCAACCTTCTTTGGTCTCAATATACCAAGGAAGATAGTCAAAGATGTTGCTCATGGGGTCAGTATTGGAATAGACCCAGAGCCACCCATTTAATCCATATGCTGAACGTAACTGTCCAATCTGAATACGATCTTCGGGAACATTCTGTGTTGGTGTCATGGGTTATACCTACTACTTAATTCGCAATAAATTATGCAGTAGCTGCAGCTTTCTTAGCTTGAGCAGCTAAAGAAGCAACACGTTCAGACGGTTGAGCGCCTTGAGCAACCCAATGAGCAAAACGATCAGCATCTAAACGAAGTTTTTCTGCTTGACCTTGAGCTGTAGGGTTAAAGAAACCAATACGTTCGATGAAACGACCGTCACGCGCATTGCGGCTATCAGTTACAATAACTTGATAGAACGGACGTTTTTTAGCACCACCGCGTGCTAGACGAATTACGACCATGATACAACCTTATAGTTTTTACGGATTATCCCTGTGCCGACCATCGGCAGCATTTCAAACCCCTTTCATAGAGGGCAATATTTTACGTCATATTTACTTTGAAAGAAAGATCAAATTTTAAGTTACCCACAGTTTGAATTTAATTACTTACCATCCCACGGCTCGCAAGCACCTGATGTTTTTTCCCAGCATTGTTGACCAGTACTGTCTAAAGTAATAGCTCCTGTGCTTGCCATAGAATTCACGGGCGTTGCTGTTAAAGCCCAGGAATGCTTATCCACTGAAACTGTTAACGCTAAATTATAATTTTCGGTCCCAGTACTTGGAATCTTAGATACCAGAAATGGAGCTGATGAAGCATCTGTATAATCACCGTGAGCAACTTTATATGCTGATAGTTGATTCGCTATCTCTAACATTGTAGTTTGTGCTTCTACTCTCTTAGTACGTTCCTGATAACCCGTATAACCTGGATAAGCAATCGCAGCTAAAATCCCCAATATAACAACAACAATCATTAATTCAATGAGTGTAAAACCGTTATTTAAATATCGCTTCATTTTTACACCTTATTGACATTGTGATGGGACTGTACATGATGTATCAGACCATTCACACGTTGCACCCTTACTATTAGAAGCAAAATTTTTATATAAGCTAGCATCTTCCAAAGCTTGATTCACGCATGATTTAATCGACCACTTTCTCAATTCAGCAGAAACAGTACTCGTATATATAACCTTAGTTCCTGCTTTTGCTGACAAACTTTTCCCATTTAAACCCTCATAACTAAAGTTACGTGACTTCTCTTTTTCAAGTTCTAAACTTAAATCAGCAATCTGCTGCAATGCAAGCTTTTCATTGCCTTTACGCACCTGGGCCTGATAGCTTGGCAAAGCAATGGCTGCCAAGATAGCTAAGACAATAACTACGATCATTAACTCAATCAGTGTAAAACCTTTTTTGATTCGCATAATTATTTACCACCAGAATTAAATGGTAAATATTCAAACCAACGCTTAGGTACCAATTTGTCAGATACAGCATATTCTGGTGGTTTAGGATTAACATCCTTGTTAAAAATTAAGGTTCTATTGGTAGCTTTTGAACGACCAGCACCAAATGTTAAACCGATAATACCTGCACCCAACTCGCCAATTTTCTCCGGATTGGTCGCTGTAGTCGTTCCAAAACAACTTTTATCACCATATGGTAGACAGAATTTATACGCTATACTTTTTCCTGTTACCCCCCCAGTACATTCATCCGCTCCATCTTCTGTAGCCGTGCTCGCATCTGGGTTGAAAAGTGAATAATAAAGGTCATTATCCAATGCGACCCCTTCTTGCATACCACGGATTTGCTTACTATCTGACTTAGGCATTGGATAGAACCAGCCTTTATGTGTCCCTTTATTGAAAACTGAGGCACTACTTATATCGTGCATAGAATTTAAAGTAATTAATGCTGGGGTGGCTACTGGTGTTTGAGTAACAGTATCATCCTTAAGCGCAACTACATAATCTTCAGGATACCCAGTGTCAGTATCTAATGGACTACTGCGGTCACCTGAAGCCAATGTCACCATCGCAAATCGTTTACCGTTATCATCTTTATGAATTGTAAATGTAGGGGCTTCATAAAAACGTCTTGGATATTTTCCAGTAGTATTTAAGTCAGCAATCTTCTCTGCTTGATAAACTAAGGAAGAATTAACAGCACTTGCACCTAACTTGGAATTAAAATCGACTCGGAAGACTTGCCCACCTAAATCACCTACATATAAGTGATCTGTTATACCATCACCATTACGGTCAACTGCTTTAACGCGTGATGGAATACTATGTGTCATTGCTTTAATTTCTGTAGATTCAATAGCACCACCTTTAGACGTCGCATTACTACTTCCCCACCACAGTAAAGTACCTGCTTTGGTATTGGTATCCAAGTCTTCAGCGGCAAAGATATAGATTCCATTACCTTTAACGGTTCCAGTTACCTCCTGACTCTCATACTTACGGTCATATCCACCACCTACAATCATAGCTAATTTTTTCTGGCCTTTCCAAGGAATATAAGTGACGACTGGTTTTGACCAACTTTCACCCATATAAGATAAAGCTCCAGAAGTATGATTATCTGGTTTAACAGCAAATAAGAGTTTTGGTTTGCCAGAGGTCTTGCCCAAATCTGTTAAATCTAATGCATAATAACTTCTGCCACCCATACGAAGACCACCATAAGCATATTGCTTTTTGGCAGTCATAATTTCTTTATCGCCTTCAAAGCTATACTCGTATTCAGTATGTGCAACCCATGGTCCATCTACACCATAAAAAAACTTATCAGTATTTGTCGTTGTAAAACGATCTAGTGCAAGTGATTCAGCAAAGCCTTTTTCTTGAGCATTATTGGTGCGCGTTAAAAATTCGCTTGGTAAGAAACTAAAGACTTCTTTACCTGTATCTGCATTTACAACCTGTACTAAACCTTGTGTAGTACCCGCTAGAATATAGTCTTCTCTTTCAGTAACGCTATATTCACCATCTAATTCCTCAAAAACACCTTTTTGAGTCAACATGATTGGACTTGAGTGAATAACTGAACCCATTTGGAAATCTTGAGTTGTTGTTTTTGTTTGCAAGTAATTCATTTGCTCCGCATATGATTTACTTGCCAACGCATCAAGGTCAGTTTGGGTGAGTTTTGAATAACCTAACAAACCGTACAAATAATGTTTTTTATTTCCTAGAGTTTCACTACCTTCAAGAATGTCAGTCACTGCATGCTTTAGACCATTACCATTGGTAACTCCAATATCTAAATAGACATTCCGATTAAAACCTAAAGTCCCTGATGTAACTAATGGCTTGTGATGAACTTTAAGTTTACTTAACAAACCGCCCCATGCCATATACACATCGTCTTCAGAACTACCAACACTTTCATACCAATAATCGCTTAACTTTTCTTGTATTTTACTATCTTTAAATACAGCATTATCCGATGTATCTACGACTGTACCTGTACTGGTTTTAACTGCAAATTTTTTAAGGTTACCTGCCCAGAGTTGTTCATCCCCACCTACAATAGGTTTAAACATTGGGAAATAAGAAAATTTTTGAAGTCTAGTTGAGTCCAGGGCATCTACAGGAATTGTACTGGTTCCCATAGTCGAGCCTTCGATCTTAACAGAAACATCACTTACAAACTGATGGATACTTTGGATGAGGTCATCTGCAGACTGTGCAGTATAGAATCCCCCTTGTCCGTAAGTTTCACTATTCTCACCGTATCCTTTTGAACCTAAATAACATAAGGCTTGTTGATCTCTTTTACCAGCATATAAAGAACAATTAAATGTCCCATCTGTAGGTAAGTTTTCGTTAGCTAAATAGTATTCCGAGCCCAAGCCAACCGTTGCTGTTTTAATTTTATAAGTACTATTTTTTAAAGCCTGCGCATACCCTGCCATGCTTTGCCAATATAAAGGAAAGTAAGATTTAACTACCTTAGTTGGTGATGGAGTAAATTTTGAGCTTGAATCAGTATCTGTTAAAAATGAGTTTGCACCACTTTGTGGCACCCCATCCGTCAAGAAATACACACCATTACCAGTACAACTTAATTTAGTATTTTGATGTGTCGGCATATTTGCTTTTGAAAAATAGTTTCCTGCAGCAAAATAACCTTCCGCAATAGGTGTTGCACCACTTAATGAAATACTATTAACCTTATCCATGAAGGTTTTCTTACCTGAATCAGTCATACTTGTAAATGTTAGCGGAGTAAAATTGCGATCACTACCGTAAATATCTAAAGCAAAATTCTTAGTCGAATCAATAGATTCATCTAGAACCAATGAATATAGTGCTTTTTTTAAGTTGGAAAATCTAGCAAGGCAATAATATTCATTCGTTTTATTGGCTTTCAATTCACAAGTATTCTCTATTTTTTTTACATACCCAGAATCTTCAGGATCTGCAGAAGCCAGTATTTTATTATCTAATATAATTGAACAATAATTCTCATCTTCATTAGCGTATTTATACGTAACAGTTGTTAATTCGCTTGGTTTTGTATTATTAAGTGCGAGCTGACCTGATATCTTTAAGTCTGTATCCAGACTACTAAGAGTATTACAATATTTTTGGCATACAGGCCCAGTATAACTCCCAGCTTTTTTATAAAGTGGTGTTCCTCCATTGTTTTGATTCGTACGTAAAGTAATTGTATACTTGCCATTACCTTCACCTACATATTGGTAATTACTATTATAATCTCCTTTACCCTCACCAACATTTTCCACATCATATCGTTTTCGATCACTATAACCACCAGTAGCACTAGTACTATAATGAGTTACTGTATAAGTTTTTTCCGGACATATTTTACTTTTATAAAAGTAATCTTCTTTTACTTTTCCATAACTAGTTTCATGCCCCATACTTAATGATCGGTCGAGCATAAACTTAATATTTACTTCACCAGTACCACCCGCCTGATAAATATCAATATCAGAAGCTGATATTTGTGTTGGGATACTACTTACAATTAATGCAGTCATAGATGCAGATAAAGCCGATACTTTAAATTGCATCCATTTTGTTTTCATCTGTGTGCTAATTTTCATAACGACTCTCCTATGCGCTTGGTGGAGCAACATATTTTTTAATAAATTGACCTAGATTGTATTCAGCTACCTGCGTTTTGAATGGAACCCCTGCTTCACTTAGACATTCAGATACGGTTTGCAAGCTTGAATCTGGATCATCGATATAACTTAAATTTTGCATACAATCATTTATGGTCTTATTCGTTGCAGAACTTAGTACAGGCATAACTGTGGTTGAGGTTACAACCACACGTAATGTGTCCTCTAACTTTCCTGTCTCAGCATCAGTACCAATTTGATAATGCGCAAATGGCTCATCCTCTGAGTAACCTGACATGCGAACAGCGATTTGAGTCATAGCGGCACCGCGACCACTTACAAAGTCAGACTTAGAAGCATTAATTTGGCAAAACCCCATATTAGAAGAGCCACCAATATGCTCTTTTTTTACTGTTTCCGAACCACTTGCGAGTTCCGAATATATTAGACTTGCCTTACCTAATTGATAAAATTTTGAAGTACTACTACGATAACAAAGCACCAACTCCTTGTTACGATTATCGACCATTTTAGGAAAACCCAATAACCCTGTTCCAATCAATTGACTCTTAATAAAATCTAAATTTTCAATATGATAAAAAGAGGCATCATTATTTTGATCCATGATGTTATTTGCTTGGCTATTGGTCGCAATTCTAAGACCAAAAATACTGCCTCGCATTGCCATTGCACCAATAATGGTAAGCAATACAACCACAACCATAATGACTACAATAGTTGAACCACTTTGATTAGCTTTATTCATAGCTCCTCTCCCTGTCCATTACGCAAAGCAATCGTGCGTTCAACAGGGATCCAAACATATTTGGTTGTTACTCCATTTGGTTTTGTTATTGAGTATTTGGTACCAAATATATTTTGCTTTACTTTTTCTACCGAATTAACATTAATGCTATCTAAGGAACGCCCTAAAATTCCAATCTGTAAAGAAACCGCTTTAGATGTATTTGGAAGTGCCTTAAACTCAGTTAACGTTTTATAAGACATATTATTCGCATTATCTCTTACCCCTACCCGAACTTTAAAAAGATCAACACCTTTCATAATGATCTGCCCTTTACCATTCAGACCAGATAATGCAACGCCATCTTTATATTTTCCTGCATCACAAGCCAACACAAAATCGTTTGCACCACCATTATCATCTTTTCGTATAAAGTAACGCTGAACAATAACATCATCTGCATCTATACCATTACCTTCACAATCGTATGCCTTAGTCTGATCAGGCTTATATTGAATAACTAATACATCACTTTTAGCACTTACAAAGCTGGAATTACTACCTTCGCCAGAAACAGTCGTACTCGCAGCTCCATTCAGATAATTGCTAGTATTTACAATTAATCCCGATACCTGACTAGGCTTAATTTCAGTAAATGGAAAATTAAGGTTTGTGAGTTTAATATCATCTGCAACATAGTTAATGCCTATGTTTGCATTATCTTGCAAACCTTGAATGGACTCCTGAAATGCTAGACTTCTCTGTCCAGAGATAAGCATCTGAAATGCAGCACCAACGATAATAAGACCAAGTACAAGCGATACCATCAGCTCAATGAGGGTGAAGCCTTGATTAGAACTATTCATTGAATGCCTCCACAACTACACACTTAGAATCAGATTTATATGCAAATTGATCAGTTTCAGTGCAAGAACCTGGTTCAGCAGTAGTTTTCCCCCATGCCACATAGATACATTGGCGACCATTTTGCGTGTCAGGACACGTAAACACGCCTATGTTCATACCTCTTTGGGTCGCCAAAGCATACATCTCACCCCAATCCTTGCCTGCAAAAGTATTGCTAGAACAAGAGTCCTTTAAACAGTCCACATAGGAAGCTCGGCTTACATACATGCGCTCTGAAAGATTTCTTGCAATATTGACAGCCTCAACTCGATTTAAAGACTCTGAAGCCATTTCTAAAGTTCTATACTGCAGAGCAATAAACCCCATAGCTGCAATCGCAAGAATGACTAGAGAAGCGATAATTTCAATTAAGCCCACACCCTTTTGCTTATTCATCATCATTACCTTATGTTTCAGTGCAGTTCTCAGTGCTTTTTGACACTATCCCCAATTTAGAAAGTTCCAAAACTCGAAATCGGCTAGCATCTTTTTTATCAGATATACGTAAGCACAATCTAGGTTTCCCCCCTGTATCAACCAGTCCATTGTTGTAAAAAGTCAAGTTTTTGTCTTTCATATTGAAACTATATTTATTTGAGTCAATATCAACATATAGCGTATCGGCAGCCCCCTCCCCCGATGATGAAAAGACAACTTTCATTGGTTTATTTTGCAGCCTCGCTTCAGTGCGAGCCTCACTTAAAGCCAATTTAACTTTTTTTTCTTGCTCACTGATTTCTTGATTTTTTCTAAAATTAGTCATAGAGGGGGTAGCTATAGATGCAATAATTGCAAGCACCCCAATCGTCACCAACAGCTCAATTAAAGTGAATCCCTGTTCTTTTTTTTGCATACTCCCCCCAAGGCAACAAAACTTTACCATATTAAAAATAATATCTCACTTAATTACAAATTAAACACATAACAGGATAAAAGGCATAAAAAAACAGATAACTGTCAAAATACAATTATCTGTCAAATTTTTAAAAATTTCAGAATGTTAAATCATTCACGCTTTATGCTTGAGTTACAGAAATACGTAACTCTTTGGGTAAACTAAAAGTAATATTCTCTTCACGTCCTGCAAGCTCTTCTGGTGCATTAGCTCCCCAATCTTGTAATCGCTGGATCACTTGTTTGATTAAAATTTCAGGTGCAGATGCGCCAGCAGTGACCCCAATTTTGGTATTTTCATTAAACCAATTTTGATCAAGCTGATCTGCATTATCGACTAAATAAGCCTGTTTCCCCATACGCTCAGCCAATTCACGTAAACGATTTGAGTTAGATGAATTGGGAGAACCAACCACTAAAACCACATCGCACTGCATAGCCAAATCACGTACTGCATCTTGACGGTTTTGGGTGGCATAACATATATCATCTTTGCGCGGACCCTGAATTTCAGGAAATTTTGTACGCAGTGCGTCAATCACTTTGGCTGTATCATCAATGGATAAAGTCGTTTGCGTGACAAAAGCCACTTTTTCAGGATTATGAACTATTAAAGCTGCAACATCTTGTTCATCTTCAACCAAGTAAATTTCACCGCCATTTTTCTTGTCATATTGCCCCATGGTGCCTTCAACTTCAGGATGACCTTCATGACCAATTAAAATGGCTTCAGTCCCTTCACGGGCATATTTAGTGACTTCAATATGCACCTTAGTCACCAATGGACAAGTTGCATCAAAGACTTTTAAACCACGACGTTCCGCCTCGATTTGCACCGCTTTAGAGACACCATGCGCACTAAAAATAACAATATTGTCGTCGGGCACTTCGTCCAGTTCATCAACAAAAATTGCCCCACGCTGACGTAAATCATCGACCACAAATTTATTGTGTACCACTTCATGACGTACATAAATCGGAGGATTAAAGCATTCAAGTGCCCGATTGACGATCGCAATTGCTCGGTCGACACCTGCACAAAAACCACGTGGATTGGCCAATACAATTTCCATAAGACCCTCAATGTTCACTTGAATTTAGAGTGAATAATTTGAAATAAATGCAAACAACCTACGATCAGCTATTTAGTTTGCTGGCTGTCTGCTCTAAAATAGAGAAGATATTTTATCATATCAGGAAAAATATCATGTCGGGTCTCTTGTTTGTCGTTTCTGCTGCATCTGGAACAGGCAAAACATCTCTCGTTAAAGCCCTACTTGAGCGTGTAAATAATTTACACGTTTCTGTCTCTCACACAACTCGTGGTCAACGCCCTGGTGAACTCGAAGGTGTGCATTATCATTTTTCGCAAAAAGAAGATTTTCTTGCTTTAGTTGAGCAAGGTGGTTTTATTGAGTATGCCGAAGTTTTTGGTAACTATTACGGTACCGCTCAAGCCACAGTAAAACAACAATTGGCGAAAGGTCATGATGTTTTACTTGAAATCGATTGGCAAGGTGCAGAACAAGTTCGTAAACTTTTCCCTGAATCTAAACAAATTTTTATTTTACCGCCAAGCCAGTTTGATTTACGTCAACGTCTATCAAATCGCGGCACAGACTCTGTTGAAGTGATTGAACATCGTTTAAGTTGCGCTGTGGAAGATATGCAGCAATATACAAACTTTGACTATGTCATTATTAATGATGACTTTAATAAAGCATTACATGACTTGGAATGCGTGATTATCGCCAATCGTTTGGTGATATCTCAACAAGCGGATCGTCATCAACAATTGATTGAAAAATTAATTACTCCAGTTGAATTGTGATTAAAACTTGAGTCTACAGGCAAAGCCTTTTATACTGCTCAGTCTGTTCAAATTTAATATTCAAACGAGAATTCTTATGGCACGCGTAACCGTTGAAGATTGTTTAGACCATGTAGACAACCGCTTTGAGCTTGTACTAGTGGCAAGCAAACGCGCGCGTCAATTGGCACGTCAAGGTATCGAACCAACTGTAGAGTGGGATAACGACAAACCGACTGTGGTTGCTTTACGTGAAATTGCAGCAGGTCATGTATCTAAAGATATTTTGAAACAACGTGATCAAGATTATCAAACTTCTAGTCTTGACCTTGCACTTTCTGCAAACAACTTGAATTTAGATGGCTTTTCTTTCCAATAAGAAAAAAAATCTTAAAAAAGCCTAGTTTTTAACTAGGCTTTTTTTATTGGAAAACTTTTATATTTGCTCAATAACCGTTATAACATAAGTATAAAGATACATTATTCAATAGGTATCTTTTTGCTTTTTTTTAAATGAAAAATTTGACAAGTCATACAATATGTTTTTCATTAAAGGTCTAGCAATTTAAACTGTAAAATTGAAGTAATAAAGGTGTTATATGCCAGGCCCACAGGTCAGCCAAGCCAGACAACAGCTCAAAATTATTATCGACGCTTACTTAAGTGCAAGCGATGTCGAGCGCGTGCTTGTGGCTTGCGATTATGCCGATATTGCACATGATGGGATCACCCGAAAAAGTGGTGAACCTTACATCCTGCATCCTATCGCGGTGAGTAGTATTCTTTCGCATATGCGCTTAGATGCAGAAACCCTCATGGCTGCCCTTTTGCATGATGTGATTGAAGATACTGACTTCAATAAAGAAGATATTGCTGAAAAATTTGGACGTACCGTTGCAGAACTGGTCGATGGCGTCACCAAGCTCAGTCATTCCAGTGATAAAGAATATAATAAGGCCGCATCCTTCCGTAAAATTCTGCAAGCGACTCTACAAGACCCACGTGTCATTATTATTAAACTCGCAGACCGTTATCACAATATGACCACGTTGGGTTCATTACGCCCAGATAAACGTCGGCGTATTGCCCAAGAAACCTTTGATATTTTTGTTCCGATGGCACGTATTGTCGGTATGAATGAGATGGCCGATAACCTGGAACATCTGTGCTATCAAAATCTCGATCTCGATATGTTTAATAATGTGCAAGAAGCATTATTTCAAACCAAACCCAAACGCTGTGAATATCAAAGTATTTGGGAAAAAAACCTCACTGAATTGCTGCAGCAGCATCAAATTTCAGGTCGTATTAAAAAGAAAAACAACAATATCGAATTACTGCGCCACTTTGTTAAAAATGATATCAATCTGCAAGAACTGACACATAGCCATGCTTTTGAAATTGTTTTACAAAGTATTGCTGACTGTGACCGTCTGGCAGAAATTTTGCGGGAAAATTTCCAAATTTTGCATTATGAAGATCATATTCGCCGTCCACTTCCAGGCGGCAATCAATCGCTGATGATGCGTTTAAAAGGCGAGAAAACCACTTTATCTCTAACCATTCAAACTGAACTGATGCGTAAGGCTGCCCGTTTTGGTGTGGTGCTGGGCGAAAATGCACCACAAGCCTGCCGTTCAGCCATTCAAGCTTCAATGCAGAATCTTAATGTCCTGATTGATGGTGCATGTGCGAAAACCACATTTAGCGACCTGTTAGATTATTTACATCAAGAAAAAATTTGGGTTTATACCCCACATGGCAATTTGCATGAACTCCCTCAAGGGGCAACAGCAGTCGATTTTGCTTATTCAGCTAGCCTATTTTTAGGCAATCATGCTGTGGGCGCTAAAGTAAATGGTGAAACAAAACCGCTTTCAACCCCACTGATCAGCGGGCAAGTGGTTGAGATTATTACTGATGTACTCGCGACCCCAAATCCAGACTGGCTCAGTTTTATTAATACCCAGAAAGCACGTCGCGCCTTACAAAATATTTTGCGCGATCAAGATATTGAAGAGCAGCAACTGGTCGGTCAACAAGCGCTGAATCGTGCACTGAAACTGTTTAATCGCTCGATAAAGGATTTAACCGAGGCGGACTGGATTGATATCTTGCAATGGCGACACATCGAATCTAAAGAGCAGTTATTTGAACAAGTCGCTGTGGGAGACCTACTTCCGCAACTGGTTGCCAACCATCTGTTTGCACAAGGTAAAAGTATCGAGACTCAATCTTCAACCCGCCTGATTCAAGGTACTGAAGGGGTAGATGTCAAATATGCACATTGCTGCAATCCTGTTCTCGGTGATCCAATTCAAGGACATTTATCGCGTCGTGGATTAATCGTCCATCGCGCCCGTTGTCACAACCTGCTACATGAACAACACCAGCATCCAGAAAATATTATGCCTTTGCAGTGGGCTTCTGAAGATACCGATGATATTAGCTTTACCGCCTATTTAAGCATTGATATGGTGATGAATGATGAACAAATTTCCGACCTCATCTACCAATGCCGTAAAGAAAAAACTGGCGTAGAAATGGTGCATAACCATGAAGGAAAAACTTACGTGAATATTGTGGTGCATAACCGCAAACAAATTGCTCAAATCATTCGTGATTTACGTATGCATTTTGGTTTTCCGCGCATTACCCGTTTAGCCCAACCGATTAATATTACAGAAGCATCTAAAGCAAGTTAATTCAATCATATGCAACTTTTTTGACTGATATACGCTATGATGTATGAAGATGATATAAGGAGAAATCAATGTCCCGTCAAGTAATCCATACGGAAAATGCACCAGCAGCAATTGGTACATATTCTCAAGCGATTTTAGTTGAAAATACACTGTATCTTTCAGGTCAAATTGGCTTAGATCCTTACAGTATGGAATTGGTTGAAGGTATTGAGGCTCAGATTCGTCGTGTATTTGATAATTTAAAAGCAGTCTGTGAAGCAGCGGGTGGCTCTTTGGCAGATATCGCCAAACTGAACATTTTCCTGACTGATCTTTCACATTTCCAGCTGGTAAACCAGATTATGGGTGAATATTTTGCACAACCCTACCCTGCACGTGCAGCATTAGGTGTCGCAAGCCTGCCTAAAGATGCTTTAGTGGAAATGGATGGTGTGGTCATTATTAATAAATAAAATCAGATAGTTAAGAAATTGTCTAAAATACCACCGATCAGGTGGTATTTTTTTATTCAAAAACTCAATTAAGATAAAAGATATTTCAAATGAATTTCATTGACAAACGATAACAATTATCAATAATATTACTTATCCCATTTCACTATTGTGGCTAGTTGAAAATGTACGTTTGTTTATGTCGTGGTATTACCGATCAAGATATTAAAGATGCCGTAGCCAATGGCGCTGAAAGCTATCGCGAAATTCGCGACTTACTTGATTTGGGTACATGCTGTGGTCGCTGTGCACCAGAAGCGCGCGCCATCATTAGTGACGAACTCTCAGAAATTGCTGCCCGTATATCGATAGCCGCTTAAATACTATAACCATAATAATCAAAGTTTAATGATCGAAAGATCATCTTCCTCCCCCGCTTATGACTCTAAGCGGGTTTTCTTATCACATTATTCCAATTTGACCTTTAAGCGTTTTGATTGCGATTTTCATTTGCCGTTCATTGACATCTTCACCCGCCTGAAAGACGGGGATTCCTACAGCTAGACGCTCATGTCCGAGCGCGAGAATGTTCAGTGCGGAATTTATATCCCGATTTTCATGGAATGTACCGCATTCCACGCACCGCCATCCCCTTATTCCAAGATCTGCTCTACCTTTCGGACTGCTGCTGGATATCTTCCTGCAGCATGAACACATCTGGGTGGTATAGGCTTCATTGACTTCTTCAAATAATACCCCTGCGTTCTCGCATTTATACTTGAGCATTGTTTTGAGTGCTGAAAATCCTGTATCCAAAACCGATTTTGCCATCTTGGTTTTGACTAATTTCTTCGCACTTAAGTCACCTACAATGATGAGTGCATTGTCTTTCACAAGCATGGTGCTTGCTTTGTGCAAATGGTCTTTTCGACAGTTTGCAATCTTGGCGTGTAATGCACGTACACGTTTTTTATTCTTTGCTCGCTGAGCAATACCGAGCTTTTGTTCATACTGGCGATAGAATTTAGGATTAGAAATCACCGTACCATCAGAACAGGTCGCAATATCCTTTAAGCCCAAGTCAATCCCGATCGCTTTAGTGGCTTTGGTTTTTTCCAATTTAGGACTATCCACAATTAAGCAGACGTACCAGCGACCACGTGCATCCTCTACAAATGAGCCTGTCTTAATCTTGTATTTAGACAAACCATAACTATCCCATAGCTTGAATTGATGCTTTCCATATTGGACATAGCCATCGGCATGTTTGATTGCGACTTTCTTAAATGGAATCCATCCAAGTGAACGTCTGGCTGATTTTCTGTTGCTGACACGCCATTTCAGTTTGGATTTCTTGAATTGCTGTCTGCGAATCACCAGTTCTTCGGTAATTGCCTGAACAGTCTGACTATGGAGATGGCACTCTTTTGAAGTGCCTTTGGTGTACTTTGCTACATCGAAAGCACTGAGAAATTCACCTTTCTTTTTGAGGTGTTTAAAACACAAATCATTCACGTAATTCCAGACAAAATTGACCTCAGATGCCATTTGATTAAGCACCGCAGAATGTTTGTCTTTTATGCGAAGTTTAAGTGTTTTCATACATTATACTTTAACATTGATATCTTCATTATTTTGGATATATTCCAATTTAAACGACGTTTCATGTCGTATGGCTGGGGCAAGTCGCTTATATTCTGGCCCGGAAAAACATGGTTTTACACTCAGCTTAATAAATTACTCGCCATTATTTCGGTTCTTGTTTAAGATCATTGTAATAATAATTTTTTGATTGCCTGACACATGGTTAAGGCAGAAATTGTTGATGGAGAACTTACAATGAAAGGCAATCGTGATGTGATTAATCAGTTAAATCAGGTGCTTTATCACCAATTGACTGCCATTAACCAATATTTTCTTCATTCGCGCATGTTTAATGACTGGGGAATTGAGAAACTCGGTTCTGCAGAATACAAAGAATCCATTCGCCAAATGAAAGATGCAGATAAAATCATTGAACGTATTTTATTTCTCGAAGGTCTACCTAACCTGCAAAATTTAGGCAAGTTGTACATTGGTCAGCATACTGTTGAAGTACTGAATTGTGATGTGCGCAAAGTAAACGAAAATATTGAAGTGATACAAAAAGCGGTCAGCTTGGCTGAGCAGGAAATGGATTATGTGACCCGTGATCTTGTACAGGAAATTTTGGAAAAAGAAGAAGACTATTTGGACTGGACTACCACTCAACTTGATTTGGTTGAGAAAGTGGGTATAGAAAACTATATTCAAAGCCAAATTTAATTGTCTATGAAAAAAGCCAGTCGATTGACTGGCTTTTTTAGTTTTAGCTATTACTTTTCAGAAACCGGTTGGGCTAATGAGGCATAGTCCAGATCGACTTTACGTAATGTTTTTAACAACCACAGTTGATGTTTTGCTTCTTGCTCATAGCCATTAAAAGCCAGAACTTTGGCATATTTAATTAGATCATATTTAGTCGGATAGTTAAGCACTATCTCCTTAATATCCTCCAACTCTTGCGGATTGACCTTGGTATATGGATTCATCCGAATCCATTCAATACGTCGATCAAACTCTTCAAGTAGATAGATTTGATCTTGATTGGTGATTTTCTCAGGCATTTGCTCATAACGCATCGACTGATTCAGTTTGGGCACCATAACTGAATAATCTCTGACAATTAAAATCAGCAATAGCAAAGATACCGCATAACCTACACGCATATAATTGGGTGAAAGTGTAATGGTTTTAATATTAGCTTGTTGGGACTGAACTAGACCAATAATAAAACCAACAGGTAATAAGAAATAAGCATAGTATTGCGGAAATTCCAGCATTGAATGAATCAATACTGCACCAATCATTAAAATACCGATCACGGATTCAACTGAATTGACATGCTTGTTGAGTTGATAGCCCCAATAGCCAAAATATGCCAAGAATGGCATGCCAATAATTAAACCATTCCACAGAATAAAATCCAGAATAAAATTATGTGCACTACGAACCCATACTGGTCCCTGAAAATGATCACTGACCAATGTATAAGCGACACTGGTCTGGTTCCACCCATAACCAAACCATGGACGATCCATAATGGCGTGCAGCATTTGCTGCCAGATGGCTAAACGTGACATATCTCCTGTTGCACGACGTGCGATATCTACCGATTTAATCTGCATATCTAATAATTGGGTTAAATAGCTCCCAATCACAGGCAATACAAGGACTAATCCTATAAATATCGCCAACCATGCCGTTAAGTAATACCACTTAATTGAGATATAGCCTTTAAACTGCTGATAAGCCAAATACACAATAATGCAGATGCAAGCCACCCATGATGTACGAGATTGGCTTAATGCCAAACTCATCAACATCATAAATACTGCTGGAATCAACCATTTTGTATGAACTTTCTTTTTTTCGTATAAATATAAACATGCTAAAAGAGACATGAGTAAAAACGTTGCCATATTATTGGGCTGGGCAAAATTGGCATATGGGCGAACAGCACGTTTCATATCCACCATGCCTGGGATATATGCGTCCAAGGTTAACCACTGGCAGATTGCAATAATACCCGTCGCTGTTCCCGCCATTAAAAATACATAGCTTAGTCCCATAAAAACATCTTCACGATCTATTTTTTTGACCGGCAAATTATAGCCGATGACTATACTCAGCCAAAAACCAAAGACAAAGAGTGTACAGATCAAAGCTTTATCGAAGAAAAATAATTCACCACTGAAATATTGAATAAGCGGAATAGTAGCAAGAAGTAGTAAAGGCAAGCTGATCACAGGTAATTTAATTTTGTCTTTTAAATAAATTGTAGCAAGGGCAAAAAGTGATAAAAAGGCAAATAATTCACCTGTGTAAGTGACCCATGGTCTGTAATGAATAGGGAGGAGCCATGCAAGGGAGATAAAAACAGCGGCAAAAAGCAACAAGAAAAATTTCATGATTAAATCAGTGAAAATAGAATGACAGTATGATAATAAAAAAGCAGATTAAATGATAATCTGCTTTTTTTCAGAACGTTCTTAGTGATTTAGTTCCATGGTCTTAAATTGACGATTTTAACTACATCACCTTTACTATCTACAAGTACGGTCATATCAATTGCTGTAGCTTTAAGTGGTAAAAATGCGACTGTCTGTGGATATTTTGCTAAAATTTTATCTACATCGGTTTTGTTATTATACTGCTGTAATAATTCTAATTTTTGGGCACGCTGCTGTATTTGTTTTTTTGCTTCGACAAAATCGACATATCGTTCTGGACGTTGTGCAAGGGAAATACCACCAAAGACTTCTGCAAACATATCATCATTACACTGCTGAGTATTTTTGGCAAATTCTGTTGCAACGAACTGCGGTTTTAACCAAGAAGGTTGCTGAAATTGTGGTTTAGCCTGTTTTATATTTTGATCCACAATTTCATTTTTTCGCACCAACTCAAAGCTATCTACATTAAACACAATCCACGCAGGACGACCTTGTTCGATACTATAAAATCCGTACACAAAAGCAGATAGCTGAATCAGCACAATTACAATTAAATCAAATTTAAGAGTCTTTTTCCCCTGTTTATAAACTAATAGTGTAAAGAGCGGCCCTATCACCACATCAATAGCAAGCATCATAAGTAAAATGTGCGTTACACCAACTGCTGTGGTAAGCAGTGCGGAATACCATACAAAAAAAATGATGCTACTAGCAATAAGTGCAATAATAGGTCTCTTTCATAAATCAAAAAAATGACCTTCTTTTGGTTGATATTTGTACTCCATATTTTTTAGCATTCGTGCATAATCTGCGGATGAAATACATCGATTCAAACCAGCTTTCTGTTCCTCAATTCAAGCGATACACTGGCATCTCATGGTCAACCTTCTATTTAATGGTTGAGCAATTGAAAATGCATGTCCCTGCCAAAGGCAGACCGCCCAAGTTAAGCCTGGAAGACCAGGTTCTGCTCTGTCTGAGCTATTGGCGGGAATACCGAACCTTATTTCACGTTGCGACGAGTTACGGGGTTTCAGAGCCGACAGCTTCAAGAGTTGTACGTCATGTTAAAGACTGCCTGATTCAGTCCAATCTGTTTAATTTACCCAAAGATTTACCCGAGGGCGAAGGCATCGACTGGAATGTTGTGATCGTAGATGCCACAGAAATTCCAATCCAAAGGCCTAAAAAAACAGAAGAAAAGCTATAGCGGCAAGAAAAAGACCCATACCTTCAAAGTACAGGCCTTTATTAGAAAAGAAGTTATCTCAAAAAATCCTGTTGAGTTTTGCTTAAAATATATTGAAACTAAATAGAGTTCTTGCGAAAGTGTTGTTTTGTCTTCGACAAGTTCAGACAACGTGTGGGTTGAGCCTATCGAAACCCAACTTTCCAAGAACGCTATTACATTGTGGGTTACTTTGGACGAATCATTTGGGTTTGGGCAGAAAATGCTATACCTAAGCTTCAATAAGGATTGGCTAAGAGAAATATTGGAAAAGTGTAATTCGCTATTGTTAGAAAATTTTAAGTTAAAACAAAAACGCATCTCTAAAGATGCGTTTTTGTTTTAACTTTTAAATCAGTTTATTAGTTGACTACATAATAGTAAGAATCAAAAGTCACTATGAAATCTAAGTTTTAACTTACTATGTGCTTAGTCTAGTTACACCATTAAGGCTTACAGAAATTAGCAGCTAAACAAGTACCAGTCTGTGTCCATCTAACTGTTGCCCCATCAACTACTGGTGTTAATACAGATGTATAACCGCCAGCAGCTGCAACAGCCGTTACTGTAATTACGCCATCTACAACAGTAAGAGCAGATACATTTGCTGGCATAGTAGTAGGTGCGGCAGGAATTGGAGCTGTACCAGCATCACAAGTGGTTAACGCACCAGTATCATTAAGACATTCAGCGACTGTTGTTTTATATCCATTACCTACAGACATAACTTCTGTAAAACGTGCCTTACGGACATAATCTTGGTAAGCGGGAATCGCAATTGCAGCCAAAATACCGATAATCGCTACAACGATCATTAATTCAATACATTCCATAAGTCACTTTATATGGACATGCATCAAACCATTGAATTATCTTGCTTTATATAATTACTTGCTTTGTCCATATGGACATCGTTTTCAATGGACAAATTTTTCCAATTTGTCCATATCAGAAAATGGCTTTTACTCGGGGCGATAGAATGAATTTTTATAATGGCAGACTGCTCATGAGATATTTTAAAATTTTGCCTAGCTAAAAATAGAGTAAAAAATCCAGACTCATTTATAAGCCAACTTCTGTATTTCTTCTTTATGCTGAAGAATCACACGTCTTGCATGATGTAGAACAATACACCTAGTCGCTTCGTCATCAACAAATTGCATGGACACAACTTTCACAGCTGCACGAGGTATTCGTTCGGGTATTTTGAAGTCTTTAAGCCGTTTCATTCTATTACTCACCCATATATGAAATATTCCGTATACAACAGCACTTTCAATTTCAAATTGCTTTCATCCCCACACAAGCAACCACTACCAAACCAATATAGTTTTCTGCTCGCTTAGCTGCTAATAATTTAAGTTTTCCCAGTACAAGCAATTTTTATATTTACATATCTCAAAACCGACAAAACTGACATTTTTTGTCACTTAATTACATAAATTTACTTTTAAGTTTTTAAGATTTTTAATCTATTAAACAATCTATTGATTTCATAAGAAATAATTGAGTAATATGCATTGGCACACTTTGTGCAACTATAAATTAGCTTACAAAGCTTATAATTAAATTAACAAAACATTTGTGGAGAATGTTATGAATACAATGCAGAAGGGCTTCACGCTCATCGAACTCATGATTGTGGTCGCTATTATCGGTATTTTGGCTGCAATCGCGATTCCTGCTTATCAAAACTATACAAAGCGCGCCACTGATCAATCATGTATGGCAAGTACTAAAAACTTTACTAGCCAATATATTTTATATTCTAATGATCCTGATTCCCAAACTGATGAGCCGAATGCAGAAAATTTCTCGATCGAAGGTAAATGCGAAGTAGCATTAGAGGAGGGCGAGACACCAACGAAGGTAACAGGTACAATTCCAGAGGGCAAAGGTTCAGGTGCATCTGTTGAATGTGTTATTGCTACTGGTAAATGCGAACTAAAAGACGGTGAAGTTGAAAGTTAATCACTTCATATAAAAACGCATCCTTAGAGATGCGTTTTTTTTAATTCGAAATTTTCTAGCAATAGAGAATTAAACTTTTCCAGAAGTTTTTCATAATCTTCTTTCAGCTGCTCATAATCACTTTTCACTGCCTTGGTCTTAGTTTTCGCTTTTTCAATTTGCTGTGCAGGCGAAAGAACATTTTGCCCTGCTGCCTGTGCAGCTTGCTCAATTGCCTCTATAAGTGCAGCATGACGGCTCTTCTTAATCGAACCACGCTTACGCCCTGCCTCCATTGCAACCGTATCGTTATTAATGGCAGAGCCTTTCGGTAGAATAATCGGTTTGTTGGCTTTTAATCGCTCCAAAGCAGCATAATATTCACTGAGTACACTCATGTTTTAAACCTCAATATTAATCGTTTTAATTCTTTGAATCATTTTGTTTAAAGCCATAATGTCATTGTCTATCTGCCCATATAACAAACTACCTTGCACTTCTACGTCACGCATTCGTTTTAGTCGTTGCACCGCTTTTTGCATCTTTTCCGCACTCTCTGCATCAAACACTGCATAGGCACAACTCAAACAGCTCGTAATCGCAGTAAATGAAATTTTTTCGCAAGAATCAGGATTAGTACAAGCACCAAACAGGCTAGTCTTGCAAGCAATTTCCCCTTTTTTCATACGCTTGATGGTTTCATCACGATTCGGAAATACTGTGAGTAATTGCTCGCGGTCTTTTTGCAGCTGCAAATAGGTTCCTGCACCACCGAGTAAACGGCTAGCACTATTAATTACACCATCTTCAAATTGTGTATAAGAATGAACGAGACGTTGATATTCCAGCTCTTGAATAAATTCCTTTTGGCTATCACTGGCTAGAATATTCGGCGTAAATACAGCATTATCTCGATAAAATAAAGTCATTGCTTCGGTTAAATGCTTATATTGAACGGATAAAGCTCCTAATCCAATAATCCCTGAACGTGCACCATACACAGCTAAAGAACGCCGAAATTGATGAGTACAGATATTCCAATATTTGCCAATCTGACAGTCTTTTTCGTCCCGCCAGTTGCGAAAAGCATCGAAAGCTTCAAGCTCGGCTAAATCACTTTCAATAATTTTCAGTCCATCACCCAGTGATACGCAAATACGGCCTAGATACTGGTTAAAATTAGCTTGTGTTCGGGTCGGAGCACCTAAAAAATGTGACACAAAATCCGTTTCGTTTTTAATATTTTGATTATTTTTATTTCGATGCTTTTGCGAGTACAGCGTTGGGAATAATGGGTATTCAGCAGAATTAGACATATCATAATGTGGGTTGAGCAGGGCATATATTTCACCAATACTTTGTGCTGCATGTACGCCTACTTGAATATCTTCAAACGTGATCCAATAGGTAGACTTGTTGCCACCCCCATGTAATTTTGATGTATAGCCCATAATGACATGCACAAGATGCTCGTTACTTTGAATAGTTTGATAGCAATCAGATGACAGCTGATTCACTTCATTATCACGCATCCCTGTAAACAGATGAATCCACAACTTGGCCATACCTTGAATCAGCGTCATATAACGGGTGAGGTTGGCATGTTTTTGAATCTGATTATTTTCAAACAGTGCCGTTAAACCGAGTAAATCTCGAGCATCAGCAAAACTTACTGCATTTTTTTCACGCTTAAATTCTGTCGGCATCAAAGCAAAATTTGAAGCCTGCTGCTTGCGCTGAAACCATTTCAGAAGTGCTGATGCATTTTGATTAAATTCATTCAATTTATCTGCTAAAGCATTAATTAAGGCTATATAAAGCCGTGAAGGAACAACTTTGGTTTGTGGGCCTACTTTGCCTGAATGCAACCTGAGTTGAGCAGCCAACTTTGCTAAATGCTCTATTGGCTTATATGTACTAAACGCAGGAATGAGCAATGGGTACTGCTGCTGTAATGCAAAACAATCAGTTAAAAATGCTTTGATGTGATTAGCTCTTTGATAACTGATACCAGCATAAGCCTCATGCACTTTCGCAATATAACCTGCATCACTAAATAATTGTGTCAATGTGCAACCATTGCGGTAAGCAATTGCAGCAAACTGTCGCAAGACAAGATGGCGTTGCTCAACACTTTTAATAATCGACTTACCTGATTTTATATAAAGCAACGCAAAAATGATTTTTTTCATTTCAGCACGTATTTGACAGAAGAGAAAATCATTCTCACGAGCATGTTTCAACCAGCTCTTAAAATTTAATTTACAGTGACACTTCGGCAGATAGGGTGAAAAGTCCCAAACATCATCGCCAAATTGAGATAATGTTGCGCCATTTGACATACGGGATAAAATAAAGCTTGTGGGAACAGTCAGCTGATTATTCTCCAAACGATATTCATCTGGTAAAAACTGCTCAGCAACGCCACTGGCATACAAATACGAATTAAATGAACTCATGATATCCACCCCAAATCAATTAGCAATTCAAAATGATTGAGCCAATAGGCATCTAAATCACCGCTTTCTACTTCTTCTTGAATTGAAAAAATACGATCACGTAAATTTTCATAAGTATTTGATAACTCGTTGAGTACTTCGTCAATTCGGTGTAGTACAACCCCAAACTGCTGTTCCCACTTGATTAAGTCCGTGGCTTTTTGTTTTACATAGCCGAGTAGACTTTTCAGTGATAACAGCTTACGCACATCTTCGTCATCAGCATGAACTGCATAATGCTGGCAAAATAAACAGTGCTCAAATTGCTGACAGTTTGGAGTTGGAGCTTGCGCAGTAAAACCCGTTGCTTTTTCAGGCTGTAGATTTGTTGTCATACAAGCCCCGACTGGCAAGGTCTGAACATCAACAGGCTCATCTAGCGTTTGCACAGGAATACGCTCAACGGTTCGAGTTTGTGCTACCGCAACTTCTCTCAACTCATTAAAAAATTGTGAAATTTGCTGAGCTGCATCTTTAAATGAAGTTCGACTGTAATTTTTCTTCGCAGTATCGAGTGAGTGTCCCATTTTTTCGACTTCAAGCAATAAATCACCATCGCTCAATTCAACATATTGACTGCTAACATGCTTGCGCCACTCTCGTGGTGTGATCCAAGCCATTTTCGGGAAAATGCGCTGCAAAAATTTTTTTAGTGACTGTAATTTACTATTTCCAATTGAACTTAATTTTCGAATATTATCGCGCATTGGAAAGACCAAATCACACTGCTCATCTTGAATATACCAAGCCCGAAGTTCTAAAATTTTTCTAAAAATCGGCTCAAATTTAACTCCAAACTCTGGCCGTACTGTCTTGCCTCTTGCACGGCTTTTCGTTCCTGAAAAGCGTCGGCCTTGTGTACTCGGTAGGATTTCCATCGTATCAAGGTGTAACTGTTGAGCAGTGTCTAGATTTGCTCCAGTTTGTGCAATAAATAACAGCATGCCGATGGTCAGGCCGTAGGATGCAAGTCTTTCACGCTCTAAATGCCGCTTATTTTTGTTGCGTTCTTCAAGTTTACGGATCGCTTGATTGCGGTTTTCACGTACACGCTTTCGATGCTCACTATCTTCTTCTAACTCAAAATCAGCTAGCATTTTTGACAAAGATGGAATAGCCGTATATTTAGCTAGATACCTCTGCATATCGAACTGAATATGCTGTTTTTCAACTTGATGATGAAATCCAGAATAGAAATTAAAAATTTCGTCATCTACAGATTGAAAATGCGCAGGAAAGTCATTTTCTTGTACAACAATACGATGAATTTCAAGAAAGACATTTAACAAAGTTGCATAAGTTTTTTGATGATCTTGTTCTGCAATCGGTAAAATAGGCACATCATAACGCTGAGACTGTACTTGCATCGCTTGACTAGAAATATCAATTTCATGACAATCAAATACATATGCAATCAGTTTGGCAACATAACGCTGATACTGCTTTGCGGTATGTGCAGCTAGGTTTTCTTCATCAGTATCTGCAAGCAAAGTGCGATCAACTAAATATTTGCTGTAACGACGATACGCATCTATCACACTGTCTTGATTTGATAAATCAAAAATTTTCTTTTGGCTATCCACCCAATCTAAAAAAAGTTTACTGGTGTAATAAAATAGTCCTTTTGACAAATCTGATCCGCTCATTTGCAACAAATAGTCCGTTAAACACTGCAAAAAATAACGTCTTTTTTCATCAAAAGATGCAGATAACTGTCGTTCTGACAAAGCCTCGCCAGATACTCTTTTCCGATAAAACAGAGTTCCGATGTCAAATGTTTTAAAAGCAAAAGAAGCTGTCTTATCTTTGCAGACAAGAACAAGTCGCTCATGCTCATTAATTTGTTTGTTGATATCTGAGATATGCACAAAAATCGGAGAGCGTCTAAAATTCATGACAATTCTCCTGCTAAATTGACAGAAGACATCACGTATTTCATTAAGCTTGATTCATACTCATGCTGAATTTTACTGCGCCATTGCAATCGTGATTTATAATTCAAATACTGTAAAGTTGTGCTGATGTTGCGATGTCCCATCCGAGCTTGCACATATTCGACCGCTGTCATAGCAGAATGCCCTTCAGGTAGATGCTGCAATTGACTTTCAAGCAGATTCATCCCAAAACTGGCACGTAAATCATGAAATTTAAAACTTTTAAATTGTGGATCAATCAAGCGAATTTCGGGTAATAGCACGACTTTTAAATAACTACGTACCGCTTCACCCTCATACAGTTTCAGCCTCGCCCCAAATGAGTCAGAAGCTTTAATCTGCTCAGTCAGTTCTTGCTGTTCAGCTTTGCTGGTGTAGAAAGGTGTACCAAGCTTGGTGAGAAACACATAGTTTTCATCCGAGTCGCCATAATTTGATTTCTGTCTACGCAGACGCGCTTGCTCACTATTGATATAGATTTTAAGATCTTGTACTAACCAATTTGGAATCAAAAGTATCATCGGCTTTTGAAATTTAGTGTCCACACCTGTACCCGCCCCAACTGGCAGACGAATAAAGCCATGACTATCAAGCTCACAACCAATTAAGCTTTTTATTCGCAAAGTACAAATCGTTTGTAAACGAGCACCTGTGAATAATGCTAGATAGAACATCAGCTGATATTCACGTGATGATTTTTGCAGTGCTTTTAATATGACAGTTTGCGATTCAACGCTGAGAGGGCTTAATTCACCACCATCCACAATCGCTTCAGAATTTGGAGCTTTGGCTGGAACATGAATTGCAAGATCATGTGACTTAATTGCCATTTTTCGACG
The DNA here is from genome assembly GCF_013004315.1 of Acinetobacter sp. ANC 5378. Classification (NCBI taxonomy): domain Bacteria; kingdom Pseudomonadati; phylum Pseudomonadota; class Gammaproteobacteria; order Moraxellales; family Moraxellaceae; genus Acinetobacter; species Acinetobacter sp. ANC 5378. Next base: position 161,151 of record NZ_JABERK010000011.1, on the reverse strand, counting down.
TGCACCAAATTCATTATCTACAGCAATATATTTGTAAACGTCTTTAAACGGTATGCCATAGCACTGATGATCGATCAAATCTTCTGTAACGAGAAATCGGTAAAAATTCACTACCGCATTAATTCGATTACTTGCAGAGCGAGCTGAAATTAGACCTGCATTTGTCTGCTCAATAAGACGAGTACGATATTTAAAAATCGCATTTGACTGTTTTAGTTTGTGAAACTTCAAACAGTTCAGTTGCTCATCTTCTAAAAAACGCTGAAAATCAACAAGCTGATTGGCAATAGATGCAAATGTTTTAAAATCATACTGTATTGTTTGTTGTAATTTTTTCAGTAAGTACAGATTAAAAATTTCAGATGGCTGCCCATCCCCTTGAATAATACTGGGGAATTTGAGATAAGCATCACCATATTTTTCGAATTCTGCATCATTTAAACAACGGGTTGCCTTAACCAACGTCAATAACTGAAATTTTTTGATGCTCACAACTTTGGCTTTAGACTGGTAGCGTGACTGACCATTTTTAAGTTTAGTGCTCATTTTGAGCCTCCTGTTTATTAAAAAACAGGCAAAAAGTGATCTTGAGATAGGATTGACAAAAATGCCCCTATTCATCAAAATACAAATGTCTGATCAGCAATGAAGACATTCATAAGAGCTCATGTTCCCGCATGGGCTTTTATACTTTTTGCCGAATGAAAATAATTACTTTTTTGTCAATTCTCTCTGTTCCTCTTTTCTTAATCGTTCCAATTCCGTAATAAAAAAAGCATTCATTGACTGATGTCTTTGCTTTGCCATTTGTTTGACCCAAGAAACTAAATCTATGGGTAAACGGAGATTCGTCTGTTTCATGTGCATCATACCACTTGTTAGCATATTGCTAACATAGCAATATGCTAACACTTATGTCAACTTTTTTTTTATAGCATAATGCTAGTGCTATTTTTTACCGACTAAAGAATGTATGAGTAAGAAAGATATCCAATTTAATCTTCGTATTCCTGAAGAGCTAAAAGCTAAAATTGATGCTGCAGCGAAAGCGAATCAACGCTCTATCAATGCAGAAGCGACCTCTCGACTTTACGATTCATTCGTCATGAATGACAATATTCAAGTTGAAGCAGCAAAAATCGTTGAAAACTTTCTTCGAGCTCGATCTCCGACAGAGCGAAAAAAAGTGGTAGCTGAACGTTTAAATTTTGTATTAAGTGAATTGAAAAAAATTTATCATTTCAATGAATTTACAATTGCTGAATTAGCTTTTGAGATCAATGAAGATACGGCTGATGAGGCTGAAGCATGGTTTAGAGCAGAATTAGAACCCACCTTCGGACAATTGGAAAAAATAGCGCAACATACTTCAGTGAATCCAAACTGGTTACTCTTTGGTAAACAGACTCCATATGATATTCAGCACATACGTTTAAATGAATATTTAGATCAAGATATAAAGCTGCTTTTAGGTTCAGCCCCTAGTAATGAATATTTATCTGCATCAAAAGTGAAAGAAATAAAATTTATTCGCGAATTATCAGAAACAGGACAGTTAATTATTCTTAAAATTTATGAAAATTACGCAGTTGAGACTTTTTATCCCCCATATCATATCAGTGACGTAAATGGTGTTGGTGGATATAACTCATTGTTATATTTTTGTTTATTGATCAAAGTACTGTTGCGATATTATAAATCTAAGGTGAATGTATATAGTCATCTGCTTTCAAAAGAGCAGTTTAAACTTATTTTGACTGGAACAGTTCATCCCTTAACAATTGCAGAAAAATTACATCATATTCCTTGGGTTGATGATTTAGCGGATAGCCCCCCAAATAAAAATTTAGATTATTGGGATGGTTTTGATACGTTAAGAGCAAGAATACTACGAGACTTTGCAGCGAAAGAATACATTCAGGAAATTTGGAATGATCCTGAGTTGTATTTAAAGCATCCTATTGAGTTTTAAAAAAGGGATGACATTTTACTAAATGCCATCCCTTTTTCTAGGCTCATTGGTATATTCAAATAAATCCTGCATATTACAATTAAAATATTCACATAAGGTATTTGCGACTGAAAGCTCAATTCGTACTGCACGATCATAGTAAAGACTTGTTAATGTATTACGATTGATACCAGTCGCTTGAGCTACCTCACTTAACTTTAAAATTTTTCGCTCACCCATCAAATTTGACAACCTACATCTAATCATAACAACCTTTAAATTAAAAAATTAACCTATAGCAGGTTAATTAAACTTGATAAATAACTTTTACCATGCTAATTTAACCTGCAGCAGGTTATATTGTTTTATTAAAAACCAAATTAGCCGTTCTAAATTTCATTATATAGTTTTTTAAGGAAGTTCAGCTATGAATAACTACTTTTCTCCAAAATTCTCTGTTTCAGAGGAAGTTCGTTCAACTGCTGTTGCACTAATCAAAGAGTTTAATATTGACCGTACATTTGATTTAGCTTTGTTTCTTAATGTTAACCCCAATTTAAATGACCAAGATGCGACTTTAGCCTGGGTGAATTATTTTGAAAAAAATCAACATGATCTCAGTGACTTCAATCATGTTAGACGCCACTTTATGAAAAATTTTCCTAAAATTATGTTTGCAAATTTCAGTGAATAAAATAATCAAAGGGAGATATCAAATATCTCCCTTAATTTGTTTAGCAATGCTCTTATGGTAATCTCAACAAAAAGTAAAATTCAATTTAATTGGTTGTAAAAATATGGAATCATTTATAAAAGCAGGCCATATTGAGCCTTCAGTCATTGTTTTTGACGTATTTGGCACACTTGTGCAGATAGGGGAAAGACGTTCCCCATATAGAAAATTAATGAAATGGCTAAAAGAAAATGGGCGACAACCAAAACCTGATGATGCCAAATTTATTATGTCCCACAATTTAAATTTGGCAGAGCTTGCAAAGCGATTAGCAGTAAATATTCCAGACCAATTTCTGCAAGAACTTGAGCATGATTTAGATGAAGAGTTACGCTCTATTAGACTGTATGAAGATACCTTATCAACTTTGGAAGAATTAAAAAAATTGGGATTCAGATTGGCATTATGCTCCAATTTAGCGATGCCATATGGAAAAGTTGTTTCTTCATTTTTACCTTCTCTTGATGCTTATGCTTGGAGTTATGAGGTTGGAGCAATTAAACCCGAGTCACAAATTTATCAATATTTAATTGATAAATTACAATGTTATGCCAAAGACATTTTGTTTATTGGAGATACACTTTTAGCTGATTACAGTGGTCCAACTGAATTTGGTATGTCAGCACGTTTAATTGATCGTAAGAATGGGCAAAAGCTGGCAGATGTTTTAAACGACATACTTTAATAACTCGTGGACGCCACCTAATAGTGAATACTCACAGCTCCTCATCTTTCCATTTTTTAAATTCTGCAATTCGTTCATCAAGCTCCAGAACCCATGCTGGTTTTATATGTGGCACATTTGGACGCTCAACACCTTGATGGTCAAAAAATTTATACACCATTGCCGCCAACTTGATAAACGCCTGTTCAAACGTATTTGCCCAAACATCTAAACGATAATCGTGATAATGCTCTTGGTATAATTTACCACCATCTTCTACTTTATTAAGATGTGAGCCAGTCTCTAAATAAATCACTAATTGCCCATCATCTTCATCATTATATGCACCGTGATAAACATTTTGGCAATGCCCCCATGTATTCCAGTGCCATGATGGTACATCGCCAATAACCGTCCAAAAAGCTGGGTGTGTATCAATAAAATGATATGCAGTTAAAAAGTCTGTTGGATTTGCGAGATATGCTTGCTCATTTTCAAAGGCAGTCTGTAAAGCAGATTGTAAATGCTCAAATTTATTTTTATCTGTGTAGGAAAACAAACTACTAGAAAAATGCTCAGAGGTTTTAAAAAATAGGCAACCACTCTCTTTATCCTCACCAAAATATTGATAAACCTCTGGTAGAATCTGTAAATCTGTAGGTTTGACATGATGGATCTGGTGTTGTACGTCTTTTAAGCTTTCGTGAATTGCTTCCATACGATCAGGGTAAGTGATGACAAGTTTCGTATCTCGCAGTGATAAAACTGCTGGTTCAGTTATTTGGGGTAACTGTTCTAATAACCAGCCTGGTAATTGTTTTAATTCAGTTAGCTGCATTTTTAGTTATCCTATTTTTTAATAATTTCAACTTGTTACATATGTTACACAACATAATTTTTGAAAGTTCAGTGTAAGTTAGTCCATAGGAGTATATTGTCACACAATGGCTTCAACAAAATTAAGAACAGAAATCAAGCCACTCATTGTTTCAATTTGATGAATTGGGATACCGCTAGTGACTCTATTTTCGGACGTTAAAAAAATCTTCATCGCAGCCTGATCACCACCTGTCAAAGCATGTAAAGCCTGGTATAGACGAATCAGCAACAGTGCTAATTTCCCCTGTTTAGAATTTGGATCTAATTCAGGTTGGTTGTGCAATTGAGTGATTGCCTCAACATCCATATCTAGCACTATTGCGAGCTGAGACTGACTAAGGGAGAGCAGTTTAGCAGCCCTAAGTACTGATTTTCCAAACACAACTTCTGGTACAGCCTGCTGTTCCAATAACGTCATAGCATCATCTCAAGCTCTAATTTTACTGATCAAGCCTTAAATCTAACAATATCATGCAAATTGCTAGATAAAACGATCACCTATTCCTGTTCGTACCATACCAGTTATTCTTACTTGTTAGACCAACATAAATAGTCACATAAGCTAATTTTGCCGACACCTGATGATTCATACTTACACCACGCTCTGCTGCTTCCAAGGCTAGTTTTTGATGAACAATGATGGAACACGAATAACAAATCGACCACTATATTAACCAAGGGGATCAGTTTTTAAATGCCGTTAGGGGGGCATTTTTACACTGCCGATAACACAGCTATCTTCCTAATTTTTTAAAATAGGTTTCACATTTTGAAGCGGGGCCAAAATTATATTTTAAAGCGGTATTGGCTCTAGCTGTCGCATATTCAATACCTTGAATTTCACGCTGCTGAGCAAAAACTTGAATCGCAGGATGTAACTGTTCTGAGCAACTGGCATCGTTGCTAAAGTATTTTAAAGTCTTGGTATTGGAAAAATATATTGCAGCAAACAATCGCCCATCTTTAAACACAATCGCGGATGAAGCATCTAAACTGCTTCCAGACAGACCTTCATAATACAGAGCCTCATCTGTTTTCAGTAAATAGGGCGCTGAGTAATTGTCGAAATTAGATTGAAATTTTAGATAATCATGCTTTAACAATGTTTGAAGTTCTGTTTGGATTTTTGGATTCAAAACAATTTGAGGAATTGATGAAATATCTGAATATTGAATGAAGTCTAGTTCTTGAGCATGAGTAAAAACGGAGATTGAAAAAAGTAGAAAAAGATAATAGTGATTCTTCATATCAAATTTATTATTTTTATGTCCATATTGACTTACTTATGGATTGTTCATTTTATATGGACACTTATGGAGTATCAATAAGAGTAAAACCTTTTTGAGCATTCATAACATTCTCCACAAATGTTTTTGTTTATTTATAAGCTTTGTAAGCTAATTTATAGTTAGCACTAACTGTGCCAAAACTGATTATAATAAAATAAACAGAAAAAACAGCACTTTAAAAAAATAAAATTGTTACAACGTAGTTTTAATGTTTATTTTAGTAAAAAAATGACATTTTTTGTCACTTAAACACTATTTTCTAGCCTAATATGATGGGCTCATTCCTCAATTCATTATGCTGATCTGTTGTGGAGTGGGCATAAAACTCATTTAACACTTCACCTATGCGAAATACACCTGTCATAACAGCGTCTCGATATTGATGTCGTGAAAGTTGTTCAATCATTTTTTGACAAATTTCATCCCAAACAGCTTGTTCAGTCGCTTTCTGAATTCCCCGATCAATCACAATTTCAACTTTTCGTTCACATAAATTTAAATATAAAAGCACACCACTATTATATTCAGTATCCCACACACCTAGTTCAGCAAAAAGCTGCCGTGCACGCATACATGTATTTTGGTTATACGCTTGACTGGCGGGAAGATAACCTTCAATGACCACCTGAATTTCACCCACATGCTCGTGTTCTGCCTCAGTTACAGCTTGGGCAATTGCTTGCTGATCCTGCTTAGAGAAATAACGCTTAGCCGCAGGCATATATAAAAAATGCTTTAACCAACGTTTAAAACTGGGTTGGCTTACTTCTTCTATTTTAGGCTGTGTGACAATCTCTGTCGTTTCTGTTTTTATTACCATGAGCCTGATGCCCCTCCACCGCCAAAACCACCACCGCCACCACTAAATCCGCCACCACCTCCAAGTCCTCCACCACCGCCACGACCGGCAGAAGCCAAAAACAGCTGGAAAATGGTTTGTGCAATAGCGGTAATCAGTAAAAAGAAAATCCCACCACCAATTAATAAACTAGTCACTAATCCTGCACCATTCACCAATCCGGCTACCGTTCCAGCCACCGCAGCAGTGGACGCACTTAAACCCTTGCCAAAAATAAAGGAACCAATAATGCCTGCAATCAGTATAAATAATGCTGTACTAAAAGTTTTCTCTTTGGCTTGCTGTTCATGCAAAGCTTGTTCATGGCGTTCTTTAAGTTCTTGCGCGGCTTTTTGCGCCACCTCGGGATCCATATTTAAAATACGTTCTATTTCAACCAGTCCCGCTTCAATACCTTGTGCATATTGGGCTTGTTTAAAATAAGGTGTGATTTGATTTCGCATAATCCGACTGGCCACAATATCAGGTATCACACCTTCCAATCCATAACCTGTCAGAATTTGGATACGACGGTCATTAACAGCAATCACCATCAACAAACCATTATCTTGTTTAGCTGAACCCAATTGCCATTTTTCAGCAACACGCATGGCAAAATCAAAAATATCTTCCTGACCTGTGGTGGGTACAATTACTACACCAATTTGCGCCTTTCCTTGTTCATGTAACGCTAAAATCCGTTGACTAATTTCCTGCTTCTGACTTTCAGTTAATACGTTTGCCTGATCAACAACTGGCTCATTTAAGGTCGGCAAGCCACGTATGGATTCTCCTTCCGCCATATCATTAGCAATTTGCGGGGATTGAACCGTGGTTTCAGTATTTTCTTTGGTTACTGTTTGATTTTGAGAGGTCTGCTGTTGATCCTTAATGATTTTGCCGACAACTACAGCATCAGTATTCTCATCTGTGGCTGTTGCAACCTCACTCCAAGTCAGGGAACTCATCAGCACACTAAAACCCAATAAAAATACCGTAAGTATTTTGATTGGGGGTGAGATGTATTCTTTATAAGAATCAGACATCAGCAATCCTTATTCAACAATCAATGAATTATTCGAAAGATACTTTAGGTGCATTTTGTGCACCTTGCTCTGCACTAAAGTTCGGCTTGGGATTCATCCCAATAACTTTGGCAGTCATCACTTGCGGGAACTGGCGCGAATAAGAGTTAAAGTCTTGGACTGTCGTAATATATCGGTTACGCGCTACTGCAATACGGTTTTCAGTACCTTCAAGTTGTACTTGTAAATCACGGAATTGTTCATTGGCTTTTAAATCTGGATAATTTTCAGAAACTGCAATTAAACGAGATAATGCACTGGTCATCTGCGCCTGTGCTTCTTGATATTTTTGGAATAAGGCAGGATCTTCCAGGACTTCTTTATCTACTTTTAAGCCTGCGACATTAGCACGCGCTTGAGTGACTTCTGTTAGAACTTTTTCTTCATGTTTGGCATAGCCTTTCACCACATTGACCAAGTTGGGTACAAGGTCTGCACGGCGTTGATATTGATTTTGCACTTCAGACCAAGAGGCTGTCACCGCTTCATCTTTCACCTGTAGCGTGTTATAGCCACAACCGGATAGCGTTAAAGTACTTACCAGAGCCATAGTGACTAAACTTTTTTTCATTACATTCATATGCCTATATCCTCTATATTTCTTTGTATTTGTTTGAATATTTTTATTGTAAACATATTTGGGCTTAGTTTTGTTTATTTTCAGTACTGCAAATCATCCAAATAAAAAACCCACCGAAGTGGGTTTTTAAATTCATCTGAAGTTTAAATCAGATTAAATATCCTGCTTATATATCCAAGTAATCAAGAATACCTTCAGCTGCTTCACGACCTTCCCATATTGCAGTTACAACCAAGTCAGAACCACGAACCATATCGCCACCGGCAAAGATTTTCGGATTAGAAGTTTGGAATTTGTATTGTTGCTTTTCAGCTGCAACCACACGACCTGAACCATCCAAACCAATGTTTGCACCAGCAAACCAATCTGCTGGACTTGCACGGAAACCGAAAGCTAAAAGCACAGCATCAGCAGGTAAAACTTCTTCTGAACCTGGAACTGGTTCTGGGCTACGACGGCCACGGCTATCAGGCTCACCTAATTGTGTAGTGACCACTTTAACGCCAGTGACTTTACCGTTCTCACCGACAATTTCAATTGGCTGACGATTGAACATAAAGTCCACACCTTCTTCACGCGCATTTTTCACTTCACGACGTGAACCCGGCATATTTTCTTCATCACGGCGGTAAGCACATACCACTGATTCAGCACCTTGACGAATTGAAGTACGGTTACAGTCCATCGCAGTGTCGCCACCGCCCAGTACAATCACCTTTTTACCTTCAACGCTAATGTATTCAGCTACGTCTTTTTCCCAGCCTTGAGTACGATTCACGTTGGCAATCAGGAAATCAAGCGCATCATGAACGCCATCCAGATCTTCACCAGCAAAACCGCCTTTCATGTAGGTGTATGTGCCCATACCCATGAACACGGCATCGTAATCTGCAAGGAGTTGATCGATGGTGATATCTGTACCAATTTCAGTATTTAAACGGAATTCAACGCCCATACCCGCGAAAATTTCACGGCGACGTTTCATGACGTCTTTTTCCATCTTGAATTCTGGAATACCAAAAGTTAGCAAACCGCCAATTTCAGGACGCTTATCGAAGACGACTGGTTTTACTCCTGCACGTACCAGAATATCTGCACAGCCTAGACCAGCAGGACCTGCACCAATAATCGCAACTTTTTTATCTGTCCATTTTACATTGGACATGTCTGGACGCCAGCCTAAAGCAAAAGCGGTGTCATTGATGTATTTTTCTGCATTACCAATGGTGACTGCACCAAAACCGTCATTCAAGGTACAAGCACCTTCACATAAACGGTCTTGCGGACATACACGACCACAGACTTCTGGCAATGTATTGGTTTGATGGCAAAGTTCAGCTGCCTGGAAAATACGACCTTCAGCAATCAGTTTTAACCAGTTTGGAATGTAGTTATGGACTGGACATTTCCATTCACAATACGGGTTACCACAACCTAAACAACGGTGCGATTGATTGGTCGCAATTTCCGCTGTAAAAGGTTTATAAATTTCCACAAACTCTGCTTTGCGGACAGTTAGATCTTTTTTTTCTGGATCTTGGCGTGCTACATCCAGGAATTGAAAGTCATTGTTTAGGCGCTCTGCCATGTCTCTCTCCGTGGGTAGGTGTAGTCTGTTTATTTATCAGCTACACCTGCCTATCAATCTGTTCGTCGTGGAATTATTGTGGATCAGCTTTAGTCGTTTTCAAAAGCGTTTGCAAATTAGCAGCTTTTGGTTTTACAAGCCAGAATTTACGGCTGTAAAAATCAAACTCGTTGCGGATCTTGTACGCCCAAGCACTACCTGTCTCTTTAATATGTTCATCCAAGATACGAAGCAAGAATTCTTGATGTTCTTCCATCGCTTCTGTAGAGATACGATTTAACTCGATCAACTCATGGTTATAGTGGTCAACGAAGTCATTATCAAGGTCAAGTACATAAGCAAAACCACCGGTCATACCAGCACCGAAGTTATGACCTACTTTACCCAGTACAGTCACAATACCACCCGTCATATATTCACAACAGTGGTCGCCTGCGCCTTCAATCACGGCAAATGCACCCGAGTTACGAACCGCAAAACGTTCGCCTGCAGTACCTGCAGCAAAGATTTTACCGCCAGTTGCACCGTACAAGCATGTGTTACCAATGATTGCAGTATTTTGAGTCTGGAACGGCGAACCTTTTGGCGGGAAGATGGAGATACGGCCACCAGCCATACCTTTACCCACGTAATCGTTGGCATCACCTTCAAGTTTGATATGCAAACCACCGGCATTCCAAACACCGAGTGACTGACCTGCAGTACCTTTCAAATTCATGACCACAGGATGCGTTTCCATACCCAAGTTGCCATAACGGCGCGCAATTTCACCTGAAATACGTGCACCAATTGAACGGTCACAATTGACAACATTGTAGTTAAACTCACCACTCTTACCCGCTTCAATGGTCGGAAGCATCTCGAGTACCATTTTCTCAGCCAGCAAGCCTTTATCAAATGGTGCATTACCTTGAACCTGGCAATATTGCGCTTTACCTTCAGCAGAAGGATGAGAAGTTAACAATGCACTTAAATCCAAGTGAGCATGTTTATCCGTTTCACCTGGCAATACTTCAAGTAAATCTGTACGGCCAATCAAGTCTTTCAGACTTGAAACACCTAAAGCTGCTAACCATTCACGAGTTTCTTCTGCAATAAAGTGGAAGAAATTGATCAGCATTTCTGGCTCGCCAATATAATGCTCTTGACGTAAATGGTCTTGCTGAGTTGCTACACCGGTTGCACAATTGTTTAAGTGGCAAATACGCAGATATTTACAACCCAACGCGATCATTGGAGTAGAACCAAAGCCGAAGCTTTCAGCACCCAAAATAGCCGCTTTAACCACGTCTAAACCTGTTTTCAAACCACCATCGGTTTGTACACGTACTTTGCCACGAAGGTCATTTACACGAAGGGCTTGATGCGCTTCAGACAAACCTAACTCCCATGGCGAACCTGCATGGTGAATTGAAGATAATGGAGATGCCGCAGTACCACCGTCATAACCAGAAATGGTAATGAAATCGGCATATGCTTTCGCCACACCTGCCGCAATAGTTCCTACACCCGGTTCAGAGACCAATTTTACCGACACCATCGCTTGCGGATTGACTTGTTTTAAGTCAAAGATCAATTGTGACAAATCTTCAATTGAGTAGATGTCATGATGCGGTGGAGGTGAAATAAGAGTCACACCCGGAACGGAATAACGCAAACGTGCAATTAAGCCATTCACTTTACCACCCGGTAACTGACCACCTTCACCCGGTTTAGCACCTTGTGCCACTTTAATCTGCAATACTTCCGCAGAAGTTAGGTACGCTGGTGTAACACCAAAACGACCTGATGCAATCTGTTTAATTTTCGAGTTACGGATTGTGCCATAACGTGCAGGATCTTCACCGCCCTCACCAGAGTTTGAACGACCACCAATGGTATTCATGGCAATTGCAATCGCTTCATGCGCTTCAGGAGACAATGCACCTAAAGACATCCCGGCAGAGTCGAAACGCGGCAAGATTTCTTCAACCGATTCCACTTCTTCTAATGCAATTGAATTGTCTGTTTTCAGTTTGAATAAATCACGAATCGTAGTAATCGGACGATTATTCACCAATTCTGCATATTCTTTAAAGTCAGCATAATCCCCTGATCGTACTGCTTTATGAAGTGAATTGATCACGTCCGGGTTAAATGCGTGATATTCCTTATCGAATACAAATTTCAGTAAACCACCTTGATCAATTGGCTTACGTGCTTTCCACGCATTTTCAGCCAATTTTTTAAGATCATTTTCAAGGTCTGCAAAGGTTGCACCTTGAATGCGGCTTGGCACACCAGTGAAGCATTTATCAACCACTTCATTCGACAAACCAACAGCTTCGAATAACTGACCACCACGATAAGACGCAACAGTTGAAATACCCATTTTAGAAAGAACTTTGAGCAGGCCTTTCTCAATACCTTTACGGAAATTCGCTTGGGCATGAATTGGGTCACCCAACAATTCGCCCTTGGCAATCAGGTCATTGATCACGTCATAGGCCAAGTATGGGTAAATCGCAGTTGCACCAAATCCTAAGATCACGGCAAATTGGTGCGCATCACGTGCCAAAGCTGTTTCTACAATGATGTTGGCATCAGTACGTAAACCGGCTTGAATCAAGTGATGGTGAACCGCACCTGTTGCCATTAATGCATTGGCTGGTAAATAGCCTTCACGGATTTTCTTGTCTGAAAGCACCAGTAAAGTCTTGCCATCACGAACCGCTTGAGCCGCTTCCTCACAGATCCGTGCAATTGCCGCCTGCAAACCTTCGCTTGCCACATAGTTCAAGTCAATGTCAGCAATTTCGTAGCCTTTACGACCCAAAGTACGCATTTGATGCATTTTTGAGTTTGAAAGTACCGGACTTGAAATGATCAGGCGATCTGCATGTTCAGGGCTTTGTTCAAATACGTTTTGCTCACGACCCAAGCAAGTCTCTAAAGACATCACGATCGATTCACGTAATGGATCGATCGGTGGGTTGGTGACTTGGGCAAACTGTTGACGGAAATAATCCGATACATGACGAACCTGACGAGACAATACGGCCATTGGCGTATCATCACCCATTGAGCCAACTGCTTCCTGACCGCTTTCTGCGATTGGACGAAGCAATTGATCACGTTCTTCAAACGTCACCATGAACATTTTCTGTGATGCTTTTAAGGCATCGCCTTTTAAGCCTTGATCACATAAATATTCTTCAAGTTCTGGGCTGCCTTGTAGGCGAATTGAGTTTTCACGTAACCATTCACGGTAAGGACGCATTTTTTTCAAATGGTTGCTGACATCTTGAGTATCGAGCAATTTACCAGTGAGGGTATCAATTACCAGAATTTGACCTGGACCAACACGACCTTTAGAAATCACGTCTTCAGGTTTATAACCCCAAACACCAATTTCTGATGCAAGCGTGATGTAACCATTTTTAGTAATTACCCAACGTGCAGGACGCAAACCATTACGATCCAGCATACAAATCGCATGACGACCATCTTGAATCACCAGACCTGCAGGACCATCCCATGCTTCCATGTGCTTAGAGTTAAACTCATAGAATGCACGTAGATCGGCATCTAAAGTTTCAACATTTTGCCAAGCGGGTGGAACAAGCATGCGTAGTGCACGGAACAAGTCCATACCACCACCTACCAGAATCTCAAGCATATTATCCAGGCTTGAAGAATCCGAACCGGTACGGTTCACAATTGGATTGAGCTCAGTTAAACCTGGAAGTAATGGGTTTTCAAATTTTGGCACACGTGCCATTGCCCAGTTGCGGTTTGCAGTAATGGTATTGATTTCACCATTGTGTGCAAGATAACGGAACGGCTGCGCTAAAGGCCAACGTGGTAATGTATTGGTCGAGAAACGCTGATGGAAGACCACAATGTGTGATTCCAGACGCGGATCAGCTAAATCTGTATAAAAGTCTGCGATTGCTTCAGGCATCATCAAACCTTTATAGGTGATGACTGTTGAGCACAATGTAGTTACATAGAATGAAGAATCATTGCTCAGCAATTGTTCCGCACGACGACGCGCAAGGAATAACTTACGGTTAAATTCAACTTCAGTGACACCCATTGGGCAATTGACAATAATTTGTTCAAATGCAGGCATCGATTGAAGTGCAATTTCACCCAAAGCATCGACATTGGTTGGGATCACTCGCCAAGCAAGAACTTTTAAGCCTTCAGATTCGATTTCTTTGGCTAAAACCTGTTTTGAATGTGCTGCGATTGCTGGATCAAGATTTAAAAATACAGTACCAACTGCAAATACTTCACTTAAAGTGATGTCACTGAGTTTTTTTGCTTCTTCACGGAAAAATGCTTTTGGCATAGCCAGCAATAAACCACAACCATCCCCTGTCTTGCCATCTGCGGCAATACCACCACGGTGGGTCATACAACTTAAACTATGAATCGCGGTCTTGACCAAATCATGGCTTGCATCACCCTGCATATGGGCGATTAAACCGAAACCACAGTTATCTTTAAACTCATCCGGTTGGTATAAACCTTGAGCGGGAGCTACAGTATTAGGCGATGGCATGTGCATAGCGTACCCTTCTTCAACATGGCCCATAAAGCGGGCATCTAACAATCAAATATTTTCTTTGCGATTTAGTCCAATTTACTTACACTCAGATCAAGATTGGGCAGAATCATTTTTCTTCACATACTTAAGATAATCGCATTTTATCTTGCGTGCATGTATCAATTACAAAAAAAATTTACTGATTTACGCACTCTTTTAAAGCAGGAAAATTCAGTAACTTCGCACAATCATTGAATCTTTTCGCGCCAAAATAGGGACAATAACTCAATTCATGCACCAATAAAGCAAAAATGATGCCAATTAAAAAAAGACAATGCTAAATGTTTTAAATATAGAAATATTAAAGTTTCATCTGCTTCATCTTATTTTCTTGAAACCCTTTTTCGCACTATATTTGTGCATATAGATATTTTTATAACTTAATTTGCTCTATTTTAGTACTCTATTTTTAATTGACATACTCCCACCACTAAGCTGAAAGCTATAATAGGGAATTTTTGCGACCCATGTAAGCAGTAATACTTACACCTTTCGATACCACACCTGCGCTGACAGATATAGTGGCACAGGAACTCTTTATACAGTGCTAAATTGTCCTAGCACATCAGCTAAAGCAAAATTGCGGATATTCATACTCGCATTCAAGTCACGATCCAGGACAGATAAACAGTCAGGACAGCTCCATGAACGAATATGCAAGGGTAACTTTTCCATTGTGTAGCCACATTGGGAACATAATTTTGAACTGGGCACAAAACGACCAATCCTAAGAATGTTCTTACCATACCATTCAGCCTTATATTGCAAGAGCGTGAGGAACTGCCCCCATGCAATATCACTAATGGATTTTGCAAGTTTACGGTTCTTCACCATACTTTTAATCCCTAAATCTTCTACTGCATACGTGGTCGCTTGGTTTTCACAGATCAATTTATGCGTAAGTTTATGATGTAGGTCTAAGCGTTGATTTCGTACCTTTTCATGGACACGCGCAACCCTTAATTTTTGTCGTCGATAATTCTTGGCTTCTTTCTTTTTTCGGGAAAATATCTTTTGCTGTATCACCAATCGTTTTTGAGCTTTTTTCAAATATCGTGGATTTTCAACTTTGTCGCCATCTGACTGAATCAGCATATGAGTCAGACCTAGATCAATCCCGATAGTTTTTTCTACTTCAATGATGCTTGGTACAGGTAGATTAACCTCTGTTTCAACAAGGATTGAAGCATAGTATTTGCCTGTCGCTGTTTTACTGATGGTCACTGTTTTGATCTTGCCATCAAATTGACGACTAAATACGGTTTTAATCCCTTTAATCTTGGGTAAATTCAACACCCCACTAGTAAAACTCACTGTACAGTGTTGAGGACATTGATAAGAGCGTTGCGGTATCTTTTTAGATTTAAATTTAGGAAACTTTGCTCTACCTTTGAAGAAATTACCAAATGCTGTATATACGTGCAATAAACTACTCAACAACGATTGGCTGTTGACCTTATTCAGCCATTCAAATTCAGGAATTTTTTTCAGGGATACAAGCTGATCTTGAATTTCTTTTCGAGATAAAGATTTTTTATATTTTTCGTAATAGTTCTGTTGTAAAGCCAATGCCCAATTAAAAGTAAAACGAGCACATCCAAAGTGTTTTTCAATCAACACTTGCTGTTCTCGATTTGGATAAATGCGATATTTATATGCTTTCAAAAATGGATTATTCATACAATAATTTTAATAAAATTAAAGTGATAAATACATACCACCAATACACAAGTGCGACATATTGTGTCGCATAAATAAAAGAGTTATTCGCTAACGTTCCTACCCATCTCCAGCTGAGAAGAACTGCTTTGCAAACAGATTATAGATATAGAATTACAGATACTTAGTTAAATGGATCGCTAATTTCAGTTTCTGCTACTTTATTGCCATTTTTTTTCGGCGCAGACTCAACACCAGAATGAGACTGCTGCACATCCACGACATTCCCCTCTTCATCGCGACGTGTGACCGTTGTGGTTGTCGTTGCTGCTTTAGGATCAACTACTGGTACAGTCGGTTTGGGTTTAGGTTGAGCCACAAGACTCTCATCAATGCGAGGTAATGGTGCAGATTTCAAATTGACTGCGTATATTTTGCTATTCGACCCCATTTCTTCTGCGCCCATGTCATTGACCAATGCAGCATAATTTTCAATATCCTGAACTTGAGGTTGAATAGACTTGGGAAACTGGAATGGCAATTGTTGTAGGGCTTGTTTTGCTTGATCGCTATTTCCATAGATTCCATAAAGCAGAACATATTGTTCAATTTGATTTTCACCACTCAGGCGAATGTAGAAAAAGTTCTTACGATCGGACTGTTTTTTGAGAAAACTGCGAATCACATCATCTTTGGTCGCTCGAAACAGTTCAATCGTGGCCGCATTTTTATTGTCATTAATAAACTTAGTGCCACGAAACTCTGGTTCATAGCTTGCAGTATTGACCACACGCGTAGTCATTTCCAAAGGACGGACTTCTTTTTGAAGTGCACCAAGAAGGTTAGTTGCAGCAACTTTTTCCGGTTGAATTTGCAATTCAGATTCAGTTTCAGCAGATTTTTCTACTTCTACCAAAGCATCACTGTCCGTGATTGCCCAAAAAATAAGTGCTGCAAACAGACACACCACCCCACACACTAGCCAGATATAGTTTTGAATACGTTGCCATTGTGTACGGATGGTTGCCATGACTTATGCCTTCTCTTGATTCGCTAAAATCGCTTGTTTCATCAATTCCACATCAAATTCTCTAGTAATTACAGCCTGCCCCAAAGATTTCAACAGTACAAGGCGTAATTGTCCATTCAGCACTTTTTTATCATGTGCCATATATGCGAGGAATTCATCCAGTGGAATAGCTGGGCATTTTACGGGTAAATGAGCACGTTGAATGATTTTTTTTGTACGTTCCAAATCTTCCGCTGAAATCCAGCCCATACGCTGCGACAAATCCGCAGCCATCACCATACCAGTTGCAACCGCTTCCCCGTGTAACCAAACGCCATATCCTAAGTAAGATTCAATCGCATGACCAAAGGTATGCCCCAAGTTAAGTAAGGCACGCTCACCTTGTTCTTTTTCATCATTGGCTACAATACGTGCTTTATGTGCACATGAACGGTAAACAGCTTCAGCCAGTAACTCTGAATCACGCCCCACCAGGCCATCCATATTTTCTTCGAGCCAGACCAAGAAATCTAGATCTCCCAATAAGGCATATTTAATCACTTCTGCCAAACCTGCTGACAGTTCACGATCAGGTAAAGTGCTTAATTGCGCCATATCTGCCAGCACCACTTGTGGCTGCTGGAAAGCACCAATCATGTTTTTACCCAAGGGATGATTAATGCCGGTTTTTCCTCCCACGCTCGAATCCACTTGTGAAAGCAGCGTAGTGGGTACTTGAATAAAATACACACCGCGTTGAAAACATGCAGATGCAAAGCCAGCCATATCCCCGATCACGCCACCACCCAAAGCTAGAACTGTAGCATCACGATTAAATCCTGCTTCTAATAAGGCATCAAAAATTAAATTTAAATGTTCAATGTTTTTATATTTTTCACCATCAGGCAAAATACATGTTGCAACGGTTTTCCCCAAAACTTCTATTGCAGCCATATAGTGTTCTAAATACAACGGTGCAACCGTGGTATTGGTCACAATCATTACTTGCTTACCTTTGATATAGGGCTCAAGCAAAGATTGTGGGTTTAAATCACTGCCAATAAAAATAGGATATCGACGATCGCCGAGTTCAACATGTAAAGTTTGCATGAAATTAAAACCGTTAATTAGACTAAATCTGCTTCTTGAGAAACAATCATATGTAAGATTTTTTGAGCTAAATCACGAGCAGCTCCCTGATTGGTTTCGATAATATAATGTGCAACTTCTCGATACAAAGGATCGCGAAGCGCCAATAAATCACGTAACTTTTGTTCAGGATTTTCAACTTGCAATAAAGGACGGTTTTTATCCCGGTAGGTGCGCTGTAATTGAATTTCGACAGGAGTATAGAGATAAACAACGATTCCTCGATGTTTTAAAAATTCACGATTAGGAGCTTGAGTCACTGCACCACCACCAGTTGCCAGAACCAGGTGTGAACGAGCTGTTAATTCATCAATCACCATTGTTTCACGGTTACGAAACCCCTTTTCACCTTCTTTTTCAAAAATCCAAGGAATTGTCGCCCCTGTTTTCCGTTCAATTTCATGATCACTATCAAGAAACTCTCGACCTAACAGTTCCGCCAAATGTCGACCAACCGTTGTTTTCCCAGCCCCCATTGGCCCTACCAAATAAATATTTGGTAGGGTTTCAAACTCATTGCTTGGCAAGGAGTCACCTATGTGTTTTGTTAAATTCAAAATATATTAATGATTTCTTGAAACACTGTCATTAACAATTCGTGGTGTAACAAAAATCAATAGCTCTCGCTTATTATCAGACTTGATATCTTTACGGAATAAACGACCTACGTAAGGAATATCCCCTAAGAATGGTACTTTAGTCTGCGAATTTTTTGTTTCCTGCTCAAAAATCCCACCTAGGACAACTGTTTCACCATTATTAACCAGTACATTTGTATTAATTTCATTTTTATTGAGAATAATCTCGCCATTTGGTGCTGTTCCAGCGGGAGAATCACTAGTAATATTCAACAACATTTGCACTTTACCATCTGGTGTAATGCTTGGTGTTACATCCAAACTAAGTAAAGCATCCTTAAATTGAGTATCGACAGATGAACCAGCACCAGAATTTGTGGTTGTTTGATAAGGTATTTGTTGTCCTGATGACACTTTAGCTCGCTGCTTGTCTGCGGTAAGAACTTTTGGAGTTGAAATCACCTCACCATAGCCATCAGCCTGTAAGGCAGAAAGTTCCAGATCAAGCATGAAGTCAGATAAACTGATTAAACCAAAGGCAATTTTACCAGCTGCATTAGTTACACCTAAATCCACATTTAAATTCTGTGGACGCTCAATAGTATACTTACCATCATCATCAGGTGTTTTTAAATCCCATAAGGTTGTATCACTACCACCAACTAACAAATCATTATTTTGATTAATCCCTTGCGACAAAATCCCCCACTTCACACCCATTTCTTTACTAAACTCTGTTGAAGCACGAACAATACGAGCTTCGACCATGACTTGTTTTACAGAAACATCTAACAAATCAACCATTTTTCGAATTTGATCAATTTTCTGTGCGGTATCATTAATTATTAATGTATTAGTACGCGGATCAGTCGAAATAGTACCTCGTGGACTCAACAAGCTCCCAACACTATCTCCTAAAGTATCTACATTATTACTGGAATTATTATTGGAATTATTATTGGAATTATTATTGGAATTTCGTCCTTCAGTAATTAACTTTTCAATATCAACCGCTTTTGCATAATTTAATTGAATATATTCTGTTTGTAATGGGGCCAATTTAACACTTTGTGCAATAGCTTTCGCTTCTTCTTCTTCTGCCTTAGTAAGTTCAGTTACTGGTGCAATCCAGATTACATTACCATTACGACGCTTATCTAAATTCTTGGTTTTTAGAATAATATCTAATGCCTGATCCCAAGGTACATCCTTTAAGCGTAAAGTAATATTGCCTTGTACCGTATCAGCAGTCACCATATTGATTTCAGTGAAGTCTGCCAATAATTGAAGCACACGACGTACTTCAATATCCTGAAAATCTAGAGAAATCTTTTTACCGGTATAACTATTCGCTGCTTTCGGTTTAAGCGGATTTTTATCTTCAGGTCGTTTTAAACTGATGGTAAGTTTATTGTCCGCCTGATATGCCATATATTCATAGCTACCAGAAGTCTGAATGGTAATTACACCATTTCCACCATTATTATTTGCATCGATAGTAGAAACTGGCGTTGCAAAATCATTTACATTTAAACGACGAGCCAAGTGTGCAGGAACTTTACTGCCTAAAGTGCGCACGACAACTTTACTGCCTTGCTGCTGCACATCAACCTGTGTGTTTGTGCCGAGCAAATCAATAACAACCTGCCCTTCACCCTGACCACCACGCTGAAAACCAATATTGGAAATTCCTTGGGTAGATCTTTGCGCAACTACCTGCTGAGGTGCAAATGCATTACCCGCAGCAGAATTAATTTTTAAAATAAAAGTATTGCCTTCTACGCGTGTGGTAAAGGCACCGGCATCCGCTAAATTCACCGTTAAACGTGAACGTTGCGCATCAGAACTTACATCAACAGAACTGGCTTCTTTGGTGGCAACTGCAATGCTATTTTGCTTTAAATTTTGCTGTGCTTTATCAAAATCCAGAATCAGACGTGATGGCTGTTCTAATTGATAGGCTTGCGGCTGCGGAGGCAAGCCGTTAAACATGACACGGATTTCTGTACCCTGACCTGCAACTTGCATAGGCACAATATTGGTAATACTGACTTGTGCATTGGCAACTTGCATTACTGCGATTGCAACAGCACCCATAGAAAATTGACGGAACAAATGGTTCATTGTATTGCCATCCCCAAATATAAAATCTTTCAAACTGTTATTCATTTTTATTCCTTTAAACTTAAGGCGCTGGTCCAATTAATATCAGACTTCTTGGACGCTCTACATATCCTTCCCGTCCATCTGGAATAATTTCCACGAGATCGATTTGTGTTGGCGTGATATTCACCACACGACCATGATTCACACCCATGTAGCTACCGCGCTGCACGCGCTCTATTTCGCCATCTGGTGTTTGAATTAATGCCAGGATCTGCCCAGACTGACTACGCATACTTCCTTTCATATTCAAGGATTCGATGGCATAACTTTCTAAAGGTTGCAGTTGACGTGACAAGTTAGGATAGACACGTTTTCCTGCCATAATTCTCAATTCAGCCGCGAGTGAACTCGGTAAAAAAGGGCTTTTCAGTTGATGGGCTGCATAGTCAAATGTTGGCACAGGTGGAAAAACCGGTGCCGGCTCGATAGGCAATGGCGCTTGATTACGAATACTTCCCATTTGCTCGTTGACCGCATCAATACGAGAATCACACCCTACCAATAACAAGCCTAATACCAGACTTAAAGTCATTTTTTCTATTTTCATTACTGTGCCCCCCCAGCTGTAGCAGTTGAATTCGCATCTGCTGCTTGAGTATCCGTAGCACCGATATAACGATAGGTTTTGGCTTTAACGTTATAGGTAATTTGAGGAATATCAGTTTTTTTCTCTTTATTTTCAGTACCGATAATATCAAAATCATGCAAAGTGACAATACGCGGAAGCGCTGCAATACCACTGACAAAAGAACCAAAGGCATGATAATCACCGGTTGCTTCCATAGAAATTGGCTGCTCAATAAAGAACTCTTGCTTAATTTCATTTTCTAAACGGATATTTTTAAATTTCAGACCAGAATTCACGCCACTGACGTTGATGTCTTCAACTAATCCTGGAATTTCAGTTTCTTTAGGCAATTGTTCGAGTTGCTGATTAAAATTCGCTTCCATTTCCTGTAACTGCGCTTGCAACTGTTGCAAATTACGCAGCTTGGAATCTTTTTCACGGAATTCATTCAGTAAATTTTGCTCTTGAGCACTGGCATTGGAAATTGCGTCTATTTGACCTTTAATCAGCGCAAAATATCCCAGAATACCAATCATCATCATGATTAAAATCCAGCAAGTGATTTTAACCGATAATGGCCAGCTCCCGTAGTTATTCATATCCAAGGTATTGAACTGCTGAAGAAACTTATCTAAGGTCATCTTTTTTTTGTGTGTAGCAACACCTTCATTTGGATTTAATTCATCAAATTCATCGAGACTCATTGTGCTGCCCCCGCTGTTGAATTAGCTGTATTTTGTGGTGCTTCGGGTGTGGTAGGTTGTGCGATTTCATCCAAGTCAGCAGTAATGACGAATGCACCATAACCTTCTTCAACACGTGGAACTACAGAACTAGGTGCCTTATCTTTCTTCTCTTCAACAGCTAAAAAAGAATTCATAAATGCGTTTCTATACCAAGCTGATGCTTCCAAACTACGCAAGAACTCTGCAACCGTGTTCGGGCTTTCCGCTTTACCTTCAATGGTAAATTTATCCCCTGTACGGACAAATTTCGTAATGTACAAATTACTTGGCGTAACGCGTACCATTTCATCAATCAGGCGAACCGCAATCGGGCGTTGCCCTTGTAAACCTTGAATCAACTTCATGCGTTCAATAATGGCATTGCGTTGAGCTTCCAAACCTTCTAAGGATTTCAATTGCACATCAAGGTTTTGATTGGTACTGGTAATCAGTTGATTCGCTTGCTCTTGATCTTCAAGTTTATGGTCATAGTAGAACCATGCCAATGCGACCGCTAAAGCCCCGATTAATGCCACCCCGATACAAATGGTAATAAATTCTTTTTTTCGTCTCTCTCTTAGCTCATCACGCCAAGGGAGCAGGTTAATTCTCGCCATTAATCAAAACTCCTCAATGCCAAACCACATGCCACCATGAGTGAGGAAGCATCATTCTCTATCTTTTTAATATCAATTTGTGGAGAAAAGCCCATTTGTAAAAATGGGTTGGCAATAGTCACACGATAACCAAGTTTTTGTTGGAGTAGCTTCGCGAGCCCCGGAATATTGGCATTACCTCCTGCCAATAAAATATGATCGATCTCATTAAATTGTGAAGATGAGAAAAAGAACTGTAATGATCTTGCTGCTTGTTGAACCACTGCTTCTAAGTAGGGTTCTAAAACCTCAACATCATAATCATCAGGTAATGAACGACTTTTCTTGGCACGGCCGGCTTCTTCAAAAGACAGACCATAGCGATTTTGAATTTCTTGAGTAAGCTGTTTGCCACCAAACACCTGCTCACGCGTATAAATCACTTTATTGTTTTGCATCACAGATAAGGTCGTCATGGTATGACCAATATCTAAAATACCTACAGTATTTACACCCATAGGTAAAGTATCGGAAAACACTTGATATGCATTTTCGATAGCAAAACTTTCAACGTCCGCAGTTTTTGGTGTTAAGCCAGCAAGCTCCAACACTTCAGAACGCGCTTCTACATTTTCAAGACGGGTCGCAACCAAAAGCACATTCACCCGATTCGGGTTTGCCAAACGCTCCGGCAACACCTCAAAATCAAGACTCGCTTCATCTAATGGGAAAGGAATATATTGCTCGGCATCCATACGAATTTGAACTTCTCGTTCATCGTCCGTCATATCCGCATCCATCTCAATCGTTTTGGTAATCACCATTGAAGTCGGAATTGCAAGTGCTACGGCTGTGGATTGAGTATTTGCCAGATTGAGTGCTCGCTCTAATGCATCCCCTACCGCCTCTGGATTCAATATATTTTTTTCGACAACACTACCTTCAGGTAAAGGCACCAGCGCATAGCTTTCAACCCAATACCTGTTACCGCTTTTAACAGAAAGTTCTAACAACTTAACAGAAGTAGAACTAATATCTACTCCAATTAACCCCTTATTCGGCTTACGATATAACCTGAGCACTATATAATTCCTATTATTTTTTTATCCCCAATAAAAGTAACCTACTAATCAGTGTTGGTCTATAATTTTATACAGATACAATAACGCATCTAACAATCTGTATGTGTAAAGGCTATACTGACCGCCAATTAGTTTGCCATTAGCTCTTATTAAAACTTACTTGTTATGAAAAAGCTATCTCGTTCGGGCCATGTTCATCCATTTTTTTTGATCATAATTATAGCCTTGGTCGCAATTCCGATGGGATTCTATGGCATGTATCTCTATATTGCCCCATCTTTACCTAAAATGACCACTTTAAAAAAGGCGCCGTTACTCAAGCCCTTGCAAGTGTATAGTGCCGATAATGAGCTTATTGCAGAGTATGGTGGCAAGTTATCTGTCCCTGTAGAATACAAACAAATTCCCAAACCATTTATCTCTGCCTTCCTTGCAGCAGAGGATTCCTCTTTCTTTGAGCATAGCGGTATTAGCTTCAAAGGCTTAGGACGAGCAGTCAGTGAAACAATTACGGGATCAAATGTGCAAACCGGTGGTTCAACCATCACCATGCAAGTAGCAAAAAATTATTATTTAAGCCCTGAACGTACCCTCAAACGCAAACTGACTGAGATTTTCCTTGCTCGCAAAATAGAACAAAACTTAACCAAAGAGGAGATTT
Source organism: Acinetobacter sp. ANC 5378 (assembly GCF_013004315.1). Taxonomy (NCBI): domain Bacteria; kingdom Pseudomonadati; phylum Pseudomonadota; class Gammaproteobacteria; order Moraxellales; family Moraxellaceae; genus Acinetobacter; species Acinetobacter sp. ANC 5378. The sequence continues at coordinate 136,757 of NZ_JABERK010000011.1, read as the reverse complement.
TAACCCTCTATGTGAATAAGATTTTCTTGGGAAAAAATGCCTACGGTATTGCTGCAGCAGCGAAAATTTATTACAACAAAAATCTGGATCAGCTGAGTATTGCTCAAATGGCGATGATTTCTGGTCTGCCGAAAGCACCCTCTAAATATAATCCTGTAGTCAACCCAACACGCGCGTTGGAACGTCGAAACTGGATTCTTGGACGTATGCTGCAATTGGGTTATATCAACCAGTCACAGTATCAAAAAGCCATTGCTGAACCCGTCAACCTCGATATGCCAGACCGAGGTATTAACAATAAATTCCCATATGTCGGGGAAATGGTACGCTCGGAACTGGTTGAAAAATTTGGTGAACAAGCCATTGATTCTGGTTATAAAGTTTATACAACTGTCGACAGCAAACGCCAAGCCTATGCAGAACAGGCGGTGCAAGAAGGTTTAGAGGCTTACGACCGTCGCCATGGTTGGCGCGGTGCTGAAGCAAACGACAAACCACTTACTGAATTCAGTGCTTATGCAAACACTTATCCCGCAAAAGTTATTAAAGTAAATAGCAATTCCTTTGATGCACTGATGCAAGATGGCTCTACCGTGACTGTGCCTTGGTCAGGGATGTCTTGGGCTTATCCTTATAGAAATGCCAACAGTGTCGGCCCTGCTCCACGTCAAGCTTCTCAAATTGTTAAAGTTAAAGATATTATTCGATTACGTCCCAATGACAACAAAACCTCATGGGCGCTTGTTCAAATCCCTAAAGCTCAAGGGCAACTGATTGCAATCAACCCAAATAACGGTGCCATTGAAGCCGTTGTCGGGGGATATAATTTTTATCAATCTAAATTTAATCGTGCACTACAAGGCTGGCGCCAACCGGGTTCGACCATTAAACCGTTTGTTTATGCTTTGGCACTTGAACGTGGCATGACGCCTTATAGCATGGTCAATGACAGCCCGATTACGATTGGCAAATGGTCACCGAAGAACTCGGATGGTCGTTATTTAGGAATGATTCCTTTACGTCGTGCCTTGTACTTATCCCGAAATACCGTTTCTGTACGATTATTACAAACTGTCGGGATTGAACGTACACGACAATTATTCATGGATTTTGGTCTACATGAAGATCAGATCCCGCGTAACTACACCATTGCTCTAGGTACACCACAAGTCCTCCCAATTCAAATGGCAACCGGTTATGCCACTTTTGCCAATGGTGGTTACCGTATTCAGCCGCATTTTATTGATCGTATTGAAGATGCTTATGGCAAAGTGATTTATCAAAGCAATCCAGAATATGCGTGTATTTCTTGTATCAATCAAAATGATGCAGAACTGGAATCAGCTGCACCGGTTACCCCAGATGATGAAGTGATTGAAGTCACCAATCAAACTTTGCAAGCAGAAAAAGAACTTGCGCAATTGCAATTAGATGAATCAAAAAGTCAATATCGTCAAGCACAGCGCATTTTAAAATCCAGCTCTGCTTATGATATGGCCAACATTCTGCGTGATGTAATTCAACAGGGTACAGGTCGTGCAGCACTTAAAATTGGTCGTGGCGATATTGGCGGTAAAACAGGTACCACCAATGATGCTAAAGATGCCTGGTTTGCCGGATTCAATGGCAAGCTAGTGACTGTGGCATGGGTCGGTTTCGACCAACCCACCACACTCGGTCGTCGTGAATATGGTGGTGTTGCAGCTTTACCCATCTGGACCAATTTTATGGGTAATGCCTTAAAAGGAACGCCAGCGGCATGGGTTCATTTCGATAAAAATGCCAAAGCACCGACCAACCACACCCAGACTGTAACTATTGGTGAACCTGTCAGAGAGGATCGCTCTTCTCCACCATTGGCTCGCCCATTGTATCGTCCAGCACCTGTTGCCCCAACACGTGCACCTGAACGTGACTTTGATGACCTGCCTGGAGAAGAAATACAAGCTCCAGATAATGCAGACTCTTCAAATACGCAAAACCAAAATAATAAACCAGATGCACTTGAACGTTTAATTGATGTATTTGAATAAAGTCATAAAAAGCCCTCAAATGAGTAATGCCAGTCAGTTAAGCAGACATTAGAGAAATGTAGTAAAAATGAGTGTATGTAAATACGCTCATTTTTTTATGACTTTATCTCAGAATTTAGATTTAACCCTTCAGCAATCCATGCCATCACTCACTAATTTTAGCGAGTTGATTGATTTCAACTGGATTGAAGAGAGCCTGCGTCAAACAGGTAAGGCTTCTATCAGGAGAAGAAAATTACCTGCCGAACATGTGGTATGGCTGGTGATTGGGCTTGCCCTGTTTCGAGATCAACCGATCAGGTATGTTGTAGAGCAACTCAAACTTGTGTTTGGTACAACAGAGTATTGCGTTCCCAGTGCAGCAGTACAAGCACGACAACGCTTAGGGCGGGAGCCCTTAAATACCTTATTCTCTCTGCTCAGCCAAGCCTGGTTTGAAGAATCGCAACAGCAATATTCAAACTTTCATGGTCTCAGTGTGTGTGCTGTTGATGGGGTCGTTTGGTCTATGCCACAGACCGATGATAACTTTAATCACTTTGGCTCATCTAAAGGTAAAACAGCTGCAGCCCCTTATCCGCAAGTGAGAGCGACCTGTCTGGTAAATACCAACACTCATGAAATCATTGATGCCCAAATAGGCAGTATGGATCAGGGTGAACTTACACTGGCAAATCAATTATGCCCTCCATCGCATAGTATTACTCTGTTTGATCGAGCCTATTTCTCTGCTGACTTTCTAATGGGTTGGCAAACACGTGCAGAGGCAAGTCATTGGTTGATGCGAGCAAAAGACAACTTACGTTATGAGGTGGTTAAGCGTCATTCCCCGCATGACTTTCATATCAGAATGCCAATATCAGCAAGAGCTAAGAAGCTTAATCCGACATTGGGAGATTATTGGGAGGCGCGTTTGATTGAGGTTGAGCATGCAGGAAAAATGAGGCGTTATATCACTTCATTAACTGATTCAAAGAGATATCCACTCACCGCCTTAGCGAAGCTTTATGCTCAGCGTTGGGAAATAGAAATGTGTTATCGAGAAATCAAAAGTGATTTACAGGATGGTAAGCATTTAAAGAGCAAGCAACCTGATTTAGTTTATCAAGAATTATGGGGGGTATTGATTGCGTATAATGTCCTAAGAAGACAAATGAAGTACATGGCTCAGCGAGTAAAAGTGAGTCCTTTGAGAATCAGCTTTCATCTTGCATCCATTAGTATCCTCAATATCTTAAGATTCACCCCTTTAGATTCAGCAGGCAATTTACCTAAACATTTAGAAAGCTTACTAGGGAAAGCCAAGATGTATATCTTGCCTGAGAGGAGGAAAAGAAATTGTCCTCGGGTTGTGAAGATAAAACCACAGAAATATCCAAGAAAATGCCAGTCAATTTCTTAACTGACTGGCATTACTCAAATGAGGGCTTTTTATTTGGCTTATTTCTTTTTAAACAAATAAATTTGGAACTGCCCTTTTAACTCGAATTGCTCATTCTGCTCTAAAGCCTGACGACGCTCAGGTTTTGCTTTATAAGCATACGGTGTCATCGCAATCAGGTTTTTCAAGTCCGCTTGCTGCACAGTAAAAGGCGCATCAACAACACTTTCCTCTACCAATTCAAAGACATCTGCCAATTGATCAACAAACTTATTCGGTTCATGTGGGTTCACTTCTTCAAACAACGCCTCACGCATCGCATATAAGTGTTCCGTTGCTGGTGTCACGACCATCAAATAGGCATTGGGCTTCAATACACGTAATATTTCCTGCTTTGGAATAGGGCTAAACAAACTGGTACATAAGTCAATTGAAGCATCTAAAACAGGTAGTGTTGCACCCGTCCCCACCACCCAGGTCACTTTTTTATTCAACTTGGCAGCAACCTGTACTGCATTTTTAGCAATATCCACACCCACACATTGCAGCACTTCAGCTTGCATGGCATTGGTGTAATAGCCTTCGCCACAGCCAATATCGAGCAGGTTTTCAATACTTAATTCACGAATTTTATCGACCACTGCCTGTTGCAGCGGTGCATAGAACCCGGCACTTAAAAATGCACGGCGTGCCTGTACCGATTCCACGGTATCACCCGGGTTTTTACTGTGTTTATGCTGTACCACATGTAAATTGACATAACCCTGTTTTGCCACGTCATAACTGTGGTTATTGGCACAGTGCCATGTTTTCTCGGTTAGTTTCAGTGCTTCATGACATACAGGACACATCAGCAGATTCATATTTTTCTCCAGTGCCTGAAATCAGGCGTTAAAAAAGCCGGCAGATGTGGGAGCAAATGCCGGCTTTTTCGAATATTTGCTTAACGCAATTTTAAGGTCATTAAGCCTAAAACTACCAGCATAATCGTGATAATCCAGAAACGAATCACCACCTGGGTTTCACGCCAGCCTTTTTTCTCGTAATGGTGATGTAAAGGCGCCATCAGGAATACACGTTTGTTACGCATACGCAGTGAACCAATTTGCAGGAATACAGAAATAGCTTCAACCACAAATACACCGCCCATAATCGCAAAGACGATTTCCTGGCGAACCATGACAGCAATTGTACCGAGCATCGCACCCAAAGATAATGCACCAACATCACCCATGAATACTTGAGCCGGATGTGCGTTATACCAAAGGAAGGCCAAGCCAGCACCAATCATTGCAGCGCAGATCACCACGAGTTCAGATGAATATTTTACATAAGGCATGTGCAGATAATTGGCAAAACGAACATCACCTGCAAGGTATGCAAATACCCCCAAACCTGCCGCAACAAGGACGATTGGCATAATCGCCAAACCATCCAAGCCATCAGTCAGGTTGACCGCATTCGATGCACCGTTAATCACCAGATAAGTAAAGATAATAAAACCGATACCGAGTGGAATAGCGGAAAAAGGAATACTGATGTTTTTAAAGAACGGAATCAGCAGATCCAGCATATTCGCAGTATGCACAGGATTGGCCTGTTGAGTCGCAATCACATACAGTGCAATACCTGCACCCAAAGAACCGACAGAAGTCCAGAAGAATTTTTTCTTCGCAGGCAAGCCGGCATTGTCTTTATAACGGACTTTAATCCAGTCATCTGCCCAGCCCACGGCACCGAAGATCACCATCACCGCAAGTACAATCCAGACATAGGGATTGGATAAATCGGCCCAAAGCAAGGTTGAAATACCAATCGAAAGCAGGATCAATACCCCACCCATGGTTGGGGTGCCCATTTTCTTGGCATGACCTTCAGGAGCAAACGAACTGACTGCTTGGCCATATTTGAGTGCTTGTAGCTTACGGATCATCACCGGACCCAAGACCAGTCCAATGGTCAATGCGGTTAAGACACTGAGCAAAGCACGTAATGTTAAATAACGAACCACCTGGAACGAGCTGTTGTAGCCTGCCAGTTGTTCAAATAGCCATAACAGCATTAAAGTTTCTCCATCAAATCAGCCATCAATGTTTCCATATGGGTATAACGAGAACCTTTAAACAGGAAACTCATGGATTGAGGTTGATGTGTTTCAATTAGACTCAGTAAGAAAGGAAGGGCTTGTTCCTGAGTCAGAAAAGCCTGCATTTTTTTACCATATTGGGTACTGCGCGCGCCTTCTTGAGTGGCAGGTGAAAACTCCCCCACAGCCACAACAAAATTGACACCTGTCGCAACCAGATCTCGACCCAACATATAGTGTTGTTGTGCCGCACTTGCGCCTAATTCACCGATATCCCCAATCACCATCACTTTCACCCCATCTTGCTGAGCAAGCACTTCAGCTGCTGCACGCATCGAGGTTGGGTTGGCGTTGTAGGTATCATCAATAAATAAATGGTTTTTAGCTGGAATAAAATTCAAGCGACCTTTGGCACCTGTTGCTTGCTCTAAACCCATCACAATATCATCCAGAGCAACACCAATCGCGAGTGCAAAAGCGGTCGCAGCAGTGGCATTTTGCACATTATGTTCACCGGCAAAAGGTAAATTCACCTGACGGTTACCTTGCGGTGTATTTAATGTGAACGTAGAGGATTGCGGATGTAATTCAATTTTGGTTGCAAAAACATCCCCATTTTCACCAAAGCTTAAGACCTGTTCGGTTTGTACGGCCTGACGAATCGGCTCTGCAAAATCATCTGCAGCAGGAACAATCGATACACCGGTTTTGGTGATATGTGCATAAATTTCAGATTTAGCCCGGCAGATGCCATCGCGTCCGCCAAATTCTCCCAAATGCGCAGTACCAATATTGATGATCCCTGCCACATGCGGTTGAACCAGATTCGAGGTGTAATCAATTTCACCCTGATGACTCGCACCGAGTTCCATCACTGCATATTGATGTTCAGCTCGAAGCTCTAACAACATCACCGGCACACCCAAATCATTATTCAGGTTGCCGCGAGTAATCAAAGTAGGTGCCAAGCGCGATAAAATACTACCGAGCATTTCTTTGGTCGTGGTTTTACCGCTACTGCCGGTCAATGCAATCACTTTCACTTGTGAGTTTTGTGCACGGCGATAAGCCCCTAAATGACCGAGGGCCAAACGCGTATCTTCAACCACGAGTTGACAAATATCTGCATCCACTGGATGACTGACAATGGCAATTTCACACCCATTTTCCGCAACTTGAGCAACAAAATCGTGCGCATCAAAGCGCTCACCTTGCAGCGCTAAAAAAGCATCGGCTTTTTCAGCATCACGTGAATCTGTCAAAATCCGTTTAATGTTGCCTTGAGGCACTTTCTCATTCAACCAGTAACCTTGAGTGGCATCCGCAAGCTGCTCAGCTGTCCACGGCTCTAAAGGCACTGTACTGGTAGTCGATGTATGCATTGTTTTTTCCTATTGAGCCGGATAAGCTGAATCTGGGGTGTGATGCTGTGTATCGATGGCCGATTGCACTTCAATAACATCGTCAAACCAATGACGCACACCGTCAATTTCTTGATAGTTTTCATGACCTTTACCTGCGATGACTACAATATCGCCTGCCTGAGCTTTTTGCACGGCAAATTTAATCGCTTCACGGCGGTCATGAATTTCATGCACAGCATGTGCTGAAAAATCGATACCCGCTTTCATGTCAGCAAAGATTTGTTCTGGATCTTCAGTACGTGGATTATCTGAGGTAATCAAGGCAATATCAGCACCATTGAGTGCCGCTTGAGTCATCAGTGGACGTTTGCCACGATCACGATCGCCACCACAACCAAACACAGCCCATAACTGATTGGATACATGACGTTTTAAGGTTTTCAGCACCTGAATTAAGGCATCAGGAGTATGGGCATAATCCACCACAAATAACCGGTCGACATCACGAATCACCTGCATACGACCCGGCGCACCTTGCAATTGCGACACTGTTGAAATCAGTGTTGCAAGATCAAAACCGGCTTGTTCTGCAGTCACCAAACTTGCCACCAGGTTTTCTACATTAAAATGACCGAGCAATGGACTCTGAACTTCAAACTCACCTTGTTTGGTGATCAATTTAAAGTTTGCGCCATTCAAACTATATTGAATATCTTTAACCTGATAATCCGCAGTTTGCGTCGTTGAATAGCTTAAAATTTTCGGTTGCGCAGGATTGGCTTTTGCAGCATCGATCATGACTTTGGCATGCTCATCATCAATATTGATAATCGCCACTTTTAAAGTCGGAAATTTAAATAATCGTGACTTGGCTTCAGCATAGGCTTCAAGCGTACCGTGATAATCCAGATGATCACGGCTTAAATTACTATAGGCAGCAATTTCAATATCGCAGCCATTCAAACGGCCTTGTTCCAAACCATGAGAACTGGCTTCGATCGCTGCGAATTCAGCACCTTGTTGAGCATAACCATGCAAGGCATTTTGCAGATGCAATGCATCTAGTGTGGTATGCGAAGACGCTTCCAGATTCGGTAAAATTCCGTTACCCGTAGTTCCCATCACTGCACATTTCTTTCCTTGCAGCATCAATAACTCAGCAACAAGTCGTGAAATGGTGGTTTTACCGTTGGTGCCCGTCACCGCAAGAATTCGTGCGGCTTGTACGGGCTGAGTCGCTTGTAAATATTGCTTTTGCCACTGCCCCATCAGATGACGGACATTTGGCACCACGATACTATTTTCCAAACCCAAATCGGCTTCACTGACCATAGCCAAGGCACCGTTTGCCAAAGCTGACTGTGCAAACTGCAAGGTTTTTTCAGGCTGAGAAAAACTATTCAGGGCAATAAAAATTTGCCCTGGCTCAACTTTACGACTATCTAAACCAAAGCCACTGAATGGCTTGGTCATCCATCCAGTGATTTTTTCAGCGGTGTAGAGATCTTGAAATGTAATGGACATTCATCACCTATTACTGGATTTTGGGAGTATCTAAAGGTTTATCTAAAGGCACGTTCATTAAACGTAGCGATTCTTGCATTACGCGTGCGAATACAGGGGCGGATACCGTACCCCCATAGTAAGAGCCTTGAGGATTTTCCACCACGACAATCATGGCCAAACGCGGATCACTCACTGGTGCGACACCGGCAAATAAAGCACGATATTCGCTGGTTGAATAACCTTTACGGTCAGCACGTAGCTTATGTGCAGTACCAGTTTTACCGGCCACACGATAGCCCGGAATAGTGGCACGTGTAGCAGTTCCGCCTGGCAATGTCGCTGTTTCCATCATCAACAGCACTTGATCGGCAATTTTTGCATCAACGATTTGCTCACCCTTCGGAGGTTGCTCTAATTTATATAAACTTAAAGGAACCTTGACGCCTTTATTAGCAAGCATGGCATAGGCATCAGCAATTTGCAGCACTGTCGCATTCAGGCCATAACCATAAGCCATGGTTCCCACTTCAGAGACATTCCATTTGCTTGGTGGCAAGATTAAGCCTCCACTTTCACCCGGGAATTTTACTGCTGAACGCTGGCCCATTCCTACACGCTTATAAAAAGTAGGTAAGGTGGCATAAGGCAAGGACAATGCAAGTTTCGCAACACCCACGTTAGATGATTTCTGGATAATTCCACCTAAGGTCAATGCGCCATAGTTATGCGTATCACGGATGGTATGGTTACCAATACGCATACTGCCCGGTGAAGTATTCACCACTGAATTTGTAGTGTATTTACCACTTTCCAGAGCCATTGCCACAGTCAAGGGTTTCATGGTCGAACCCGGTTCAAATGAATCCACTGCACCACGGTTACGCATGGCATCTTTATTGCCTAAACTTTTTTTATCATTCGGGTTGTAAGATGGCCAACTGGTCATTGCCAGAATTTCACCTGTTTTGATATCTACTGCTATGGCAGTAGCTGAACGGGCATTATTGGCCACTCCGGCAGCAGTCAATTCACGGTACATAATATATTGCAGACGTGAATCAATACTTAAAGTGATATTTTCTCCGGCTTCAACTTCTTTAATCACTTCCGGATCTTTAAAACGGTTACCTTTTTTATCCCGTACCACTTGTTGTGCGCCATCATGACCTGATAAAGCAGTATTCATCTGCATTTCCAGACCTTCGATCCCGATCCCTTCACTATTGGTTAAGCCAATAATCTGCGCATTTGGCTGCGGTTGAGGATAGTAACGTTTATAGTTTTTCTCGGTATAAACCGCTTGAAACTCGCGTTTGGCAATCAGTTCAGCCTGCTGCGGTGGAATTTCTTTTTGCAGAACCAGATAACGTGAACGAGGTTTCTCGTTCATTTTCTTTTTCAACTCGGCACGATCAATGCCAACCGCATCGGCAAGTTCGTCCAGGTTTAAGTTTTTATCCGGTAATTGACGTTTTAATTTACGGTTATTTGGATCTTTAGCCAGTTCGGCAGTAATATCATCAAACTGTTTTTTAGTTTCAAAATAATCACGTGGGTCAATCACCACTTTCATGACCGGCGTACTAATCGCCAAGGGCACACCATGACGATCATAAATCACGCCACGCATCGCCTTGACTTTTTCGGTTCTTAAAATATTGGCATTGGCTTTGTTTTGTAAAAAGTCTTTGTTGATGACCTGCACATAAAATGCACGACCCACTAAAGCTAAAAAGCAGAGTAAAACCACACTCCACATCAGATAAAAACGCCACATATCCACACTAAGGGTGTTTTTATCGGTCACAGACTGCTGTTTTTTACGCACTTGCTTGTTTCTCTTGTCCACCATATTACAGCTAGCCTTATTTTTTATCTTCTGAAGTCATTGGTAAAGAAATTACAACCGTCTGCGCTGCAGGGGGCGAGTACATTCGCAACTGAGTCACAGCGCGTGTGCCAATTTGCGCTGTTGCACCGAAGGTTTGCTGCTCGATGAGCAAACGCCCCCACTCTGCATTCAGGTCATCCCTTTCCCGGTTAAAGGCACTTAATTCACGGTAATCGTGACGATATTCAAAGACTTGAAACACCACCATAATTGCGCTAAAAAAGACCAAGACCAGTAAAACGATATAACTGATGAATTTTTTCATCGGCAAGTTATCTGTTTTCTTTTCAACAACTTCAGTTTTCATTATTCGCCTTTCGAAGCTAAGCGTTCTGCAACTCTAAGCCATGCACTACGTGAACGAAAATTGGCTTTAATCTCTTCTTCACTGGCACGTACTCGGGAAATTTTCTTTAATCGACGGGTATCTTCCCGTTCTTGTGGCATGCCCCAACTGGTATCTTCCGCTAAAGTCGATTCTTTTTGAATAAATTGTTTAATTAAACGATCTTCTAGCGAGTGGAAACTAATGACCGCTAAACGCCCCCCAGTTTTTAGCACATCCACTGCTTGCGGCAAGAATGCTTCAATATCTTCTAATTCTTTATTAATGGCAATACGGATGCCCTGAAAAGTTCGAGTTGCGGCATGTTTATTTTTTTCCCATTTCGGATGGGCAACTTTCACAATTTCAGCCAGTTGCGCAGTGGTTTCGATATAGCCCGCAGCTTTAATGGCTTTGGCAATACGACGGCTATAACGCTCTTCACCATATTTAAAAATAACATTGGCTAGGGCTTCTTCTTCAATATTCACCAGCCATTCAGCTGCAGTCGGACCTTTTGAATTATCCATCCGCATATCCAGTGGGCCATCTTTCATAAAGCTAAAACCACGTTCAGCCTGATCGAGTTGTGGCGATGACACCCCTAAATCTGCCATCACGCCATCGACCAAACCAATACCACGTGCTTCAAGCTCTTGTTTTAAGTCGGCAAAACTGGCATGAATAATTTTAAAACGTGAATCTTCTTGTTCCAGTATGGCCGCAGTTTCCAGCGCTTGTGGATCTTTATCAAACCCATATACACGTGCATTTTCATCTAATTTAGAAAGCAATAAACGGGTATGACCACCTCGGCCAAAGGTACCATCTACATAAATTCCTGTATTTCGATCTGCCAATAAGGCATCAACAGTTTCGTGAAGTAATACAGAAATATGCGACATAAGGATTCAATCAGAACTATGAAAAATTTAACTGCACATTATTACCTTGTTTTGATAAAGCTCCAAACGACTTTTTGTAGGGAAATATTACTTTCCATAGAGAAAACCGTTTCTGGATTTATGCAATTCAGATTTAGCTCATATTTCATGTGCTTTTATATCATTTTAAAGCTCAATACTTATCCTGATTCTTTATTAAAATAAAGTTCTCTACAAAAATTAAGAAAAGAAAATTTATTTTTTGATTCAAAATTTTATTTAAAAACACATCTTATCAGAAATAAAAAAGCCCCCAAATCAGGAGGCTTTTTAAATCACATATCAATCAGTTATTTACGAGTGTTATAAATCTGATCGAAAGTTGCACCATTCACAAAATGAGTTTTTTGTGCCTGAGCCCAGCCACCAAACACTTCATCAATGGTGAAGGTTTTAAGTTTAGGGAATTGAGCAGAATATTTGGCTAACACTTCCGGGTTACGTGGACGGTAGAAATATTTTGCTGCCATGTCTTGACCCAATGGTGAATACAAGTAATTGATATAGCCTTTGGCTAACCACTTGTTACCATCTTTTTCGACATTTTTATCCACGATTGCCACTGAAGGTTCAGTTAAAATTGAAATAGAAGGATAAATAATGTCGAACTTGTTTTTACCCATGGTCTTTTGAGTCACTAAGGCTTCATTTTCCCAAGTCAGCAACACATCACCAATGCCACGTTCAGCAAATGTCGTCATCGATGCACGCGCAGCAGAATCCATCACTTTTACGTTGTGGTACATTTTGCCGACAAAGTCTTTAGCCGTAGCGTCAGTACCACCGGGTTGTTTAAGTGCATAACCCCACGCGGATAAATATACCCAACGTGGTAAACCGCCGGTTTTTGGATTTGGGGTAATAATCTGTACGCCCGGTTTGGTTAAATCAGACCAGTCTTTAATATGCTTTGGATTGCCTTTACGCACCATAAATACGATGGTAGAGGTATAAGGTGCAGAGTTATGCGAGAACTCTTTTTGCCAACCCGGCTGGATTTGGCCTGATTTAACAATTTCTTCAATATCGTTGGCTAAAGCCAAAGTCACCACATCAGCTTTTAAGCCATCCACGACTGAACGCGCTTGTTTACCTGAACCACCATGCGACTGTTTGAAATTTACAGTATGACCGGTACGTTGTTTCCAGTAAGTACCAAATGATTTATTGAATTCATCGTAAAATTCACGAGTTGCATCATAAGATACATTTAAAAATTCACGATCAGCTGCCTGAGCAGTTGTTGCAGTAAAAGCAATGCCAGTTGCCAGCAATGCCGCACTGAATAACGCTTTAAATTGAGTTTTCATTACAGTACAGACAAGTTATCTTCATTACTGCTAAATATATGAAATAAAATCATAAATCGCAATTGATGCATACAATTTTAAACCTAACCCATACACTGCTATTTATTTTAAACAATTGTTTTATTTACAAATAATAAATTAAATCCTTTATCACAATGATATACCTTTTTATGCTTTGCATATGCAAGAAACGAATATCTTCTAATATTCGTTTCTTTTCATTCACCTAAATAACCCCTTACTCAATTACTTTTTTCAGCATAAATTTGGTCGAAAATTGCACCATTCACAAAGTGGGTTTTCTGTGCTTTTGTCCAACCACCAAAAACATCTCCGATGGTAAACAATTTAATTTTTGGAAATTGTGCCGCATACTTTGCTGCAATTTGCGGATTACGTGGACGGAAGAAATACTGTGCTGCCAAATCCTGCCCTTTTGGTGAATATAGATAGTTGAGATAACCTTTAGCTAAATTGCGGTTGCCATCTTTATCCACGTTTTTATCGACAATTGCCACAGAAGGCTCTGCCAGAATTGAAATTGAAGGATAAACAATCTCGTATTTATCTTTGCCCAAACCTTGACTCGCCAGTAAGGCTTCATTTTCCCAAGACAACAACACATCACCAATACCGCGTTCAGCAAAAGTGGTTAAAGAACCACGTGCACCTGAATCGAGTACTTTCACGTTTTGATAAAGTTTTTTCACCAACTCTTTGGCTTTGGCATCGTTACCACCCGGCTGTTTCAGCGCATACCCCCAAGCTGAAAGATAAATCCAACGTGGCGCGCCACCGGTTTTTGGATTTGGCGTGATGATTTCTACACCTGACTTGGTTAAATCATTCCAGTCTTTAATACTTTTAGGATTGCCTTTGCGTACCAGGAACACCACGGTTGAGGTATAGGGTGCGGAATTATTCGGGAACTGTTTTTGCCAGTTTTTATTGATTAGACCTGCATTTACAATTTCTTCAATATCATTGGCTAAGGCCAAGGTCACCACATCGGCTTGTAAACCGTCAATCACTGAGCGCGCTTGCTTACCCGAGCCACCATGGGATTGTTTGAAATTCACTTCTTGCCCAGTGCGCTGCTTCCAGAATTCACCAAAGGCCTGATTATATTCTTGGTAAAATTCGCGCGTTGGATCATACGACACATTGAGAAAATCTTTTGCGGCGAAGCTATGTGAAGTAATTCCCCCTAATACCGCAAGAATTGTAGATGCTATTATTTTTTTCATGTGCTTTAAGCTCATACTTAATTGATTAAAGCACTATATAAAGCTGAAATATTTTTAACAATCATATGGTTATATTGTTTTATTGATTAAAAATCAGTTTTAGAGATATCCACTAAAATGCTTTTCTATGCATTTTTACCACTAAAAGACGCATAAACCGATGTAAATCTTCATCTTTCGCTCAATCTCCATGCTATCTCCATAGTTGTTTGATACAAAGTGACTACATTGAATTAGTTCTTTATCATTTTGTAAAAAAGTGTGACCTAGTTCTACTTTTGTATTTTTCTATGTGTTTAAATGGTTATCACTAGAATAGAAAAACAATATCTAGAGAATTCCAGCACCAGTAAGGGGGATGTGGAAATGAAATTTACACCGATTATAACAGCATTGAGTTTAAGTCTAACTTTAGGGTTTATGGCTCAAATTGGACACGCAGCTGCCATTAAAGCCATAGATACCAAAATCAGTCTTTTACCTGAAAAATCATCACTGATTGAAAAAGCATTGCAACAACACAAGCAAGGTTCAAATACTTTTCATAATGACAATGATTTAAAAGTCCTGACTGAAATTAAAGTTGCACCGACACAAAGCTTTTTTGCTGCTCAAAATCAAAAATTTACTCGTTTTGTACAAGTATTTTTCCCACAAAATAATTCTTAACCTAATACCGAACTTCTTGCCCCTTTAAGAAGTTTAGACCAAGCCTAATCATCTCAATGTTGAATTTAACATTAAGTGATTAGGCTTTTTCGTTATAATACTTTCCATTCACATTCTGAAAAATATTGATTATGACTGTTCGTACTCGTATTGCCCCTTCTCCTACAGGCTTCCCACATGTAGGCACTGCATATATTGCCTTGTTCAACTTATGTTTTGCCAAACAGCATGGTGGCGAATTTATTCTTCGTATTGAAGACACCGATCAACTTCGTTCAACCCCTGAATCTGAAAAAATGATTTTAGATTCATTACGTTGGTTAGGTTTGAATTGGTCAGAAGGTCCAGATGTTGGTGGTCCACATGCACCGTATCGTCAATCCGAACGTATGGGCATCTATAAACAATATGCGTTAGAACTTGTTGAAAAAGGTCATGCATTCTACTGCTTCGCAACGAGTGAAGAATTGGATCAAATGCGTGCTGAACAGCAAGCCCGCGGTGAAAGTCCTCGTTATGACGGTCGTGGTTTACTTTTATCTCAAGAAGAAGTTCAAAATCGTTTAGCTGCAGGCGAAGCACACGTAATTCGTATGAAAGTGCCTGCTGAAGGCAGCTGCAAATTTGACGATATGCTACGTGGCGAAGTGGAAATTCCATGGGCACAAGTCGATATGCAAATTTTGCTTAAGACTGATGGCTTGCCAACTTACCATTTGGCCAATGTGGTTGATGACCATTTAATGGAAATTACCCACGTGATTCGTGGTGAAGAATGGATTCCATCTGCGCCTAAACACCAATTATTGTACCAATACTTTGGCTGGGATATGCCTGTGCTTTGCCACATGCCATTATTACGTAATCCGGATAAATCAAAATTATCGAAACGTAAAAACCCAACCTCAATCAACTATTACAAAGACATTGGCGTACTTCCAGAAGCATTGTTGAACTATTTAGGCCGTATGGGCTGGTCAATGCCGGACGAAAGTGAAAAATTCACTTTGAATGAGATGATTCAACATTTCGACATTAAGCGCGTATCACTCGGTGGTCCAATCTTTGATGTAGAAAAGCTCAACTGGCTCAATGGTCAATGGATTAAAGCGCTCTCTCCTGCTGAATTGTTAAATACACTTTTGGCCTGGAAATCAGACCGTAAGACTTTGGAAGATATTGCTGCTGCGATTCAGCCGCGTATCAACTTGTTGTCTGAAGCGGTGAATTGGGCAGGTTTCTACTTCAACCAGTTCCCACAACTGTCTAAAGAACAGTTTGAAAGCAAGAAATTGTCTGAAGAACAGGTTCGTCAAAGCTTACAATTTGCAATTTGGCGTTTAGAAAGCTTATTCACCTGGAATAACGACATGGTTAGTCAAACCCTGATGGATTTAGCTACCCAAATGGAAGTGAAGTTACGTGACTTCATGCCAACCTTCTTTATTGCCATCGCCGGTTCGACTAGTTCAACTCCTGTAATGCAGTCTATGGTAACGATTGGTCCTGACTTAACCTTTGCTCGTTTACGTCATGCGCTTGAAATTGTCGGTGGTCCGAGTAAAAAAGAAGCAAAAGTTTGGGAAAAACTCAATGAAAGCTTAAAATTGCCGAAAAATGACGCAGTTGATGAAGCATAATTGATTTTATAGTTGACGTATGAGCGCAATGCCCCTAATATTGCGCTCACACAGACTGGGGGTTATAGCTCAGTTGGTAGAGCGCTACAATGGCATTGTAGAGGTCAGGAGTTCGATCCTCCTTGACTCCACCAAGTTATTTGTTTTACCTGTGTTGCCTCGATAAGTCCCTATCGTCTAGAGGCCTAGGACATCGCCCTTTCACGGCGGTAACCGGGGTTCGAATCCCCGTAGGGACGCCAAATTCAAAAAAGCCACTGACCAATTCAGTGGCTTTTTTATTGTCTAAATTTTTTATTCACGGTATTTTATTAGCGGTATTTTTGCTTTCCGTGACATTCAGATTAGAATAACCCCTAGATTAGAATTCTGGAGTTGTAATGCAATACCGTTGCCCAAAATGCCAAAGCCCTAAAATTATGCCTATTGCGCAATCCGGCGGACCTGCGGCACGACCAGTGGTACCTAAAAGCTTAGTCTTGTTAATTCCTGCTGTTTTCATCTTATTGCTGTTGGTTTTAATTAGTATTGCCATGTGGATTTTTGGTGATGGTGCAGGAACAACATTACAATCTGCAACTGTGGTGGTATTTGTGCTGTGTCTGATTGCAGGCTTTATGTTTTACCGAGACCTACCCGACTTTAAAATTTCGATGCAAGGCTTTATGCAGTCGCAAAAGAAATGGAAATGTCGTGAGTGCCACCACGAGTGGGAAATTTAAAATAAAATTCATTTTACATCAGCCCCAGGTTTAGTCTTGGTGCTGATGTGAATCTTCATCAGGATGATGCAAATGTTTTTGTTGATGATCATCCGGCTGATAATGTGAATGCGTAAGGCATTCATCTTCTTCAATCTGTAGTGTCATTTCAGTAATGCCATGGATATGGCTTAACATTTCCAAAGCCTGCTGATACAACGCATTACGATCAGCCTGTGGCGCATACAAATGCACAGTCAGATGTACATTCTTCGAAGTAATCGCCCAAACCTTGAGTTGATGAATACTTTCAACATCTTTCAACCCAAGAAGATCATTACGTAATTTTTCAATATCAATTTCTTCAGGCACACCTTCAAGCAAAATATTGATGCTTTGTTTCAGTAAAATCCACGTTCTAGGCAATACCCAAAAACCGATCAGAAGTGCAATTAAAGTGTCGATCCAAACCCAGTGAGTGAAATAAATAATCACAGCCCCAATAAACACCCCAACAGAACCCAAAGCATCACTCAAAACTTCCAAGTACGCCCCTTTCACATTTAAACTTTCTTGGGCGCTGGAAAATAGAATTCTCATCGAAATCAGATTAATGATCAGACCTATAATCGCGACAATCATCATGCCCAAACTTTGAATTTCCGGTGGATTGGAAAAACGTTGGTAGGCTTCGTACAAAATATACATCGCCACTACAAACAGCATAGATGCATTAAACAGGGCTGCTAAAATTTCAAAGCGCTGATAGCCAAAAGTACGCTTATCATCGGCAGGAAGTCTGCCTATTTTTATGGCAACAAGCGCTATGGCAAGCGCAGCAGCATCGGTAAACATGTGGGCAGCATCTGACAATAAAGCTAGGCTTTGCGTGATAAAGCCTGCTACCACTTCTACAATTAAAAATGTGGTGGTCAGCACCAAGGCAAAGGTTAATTTTTTGGCATTATTTTCGGTCACAACCGCATGACTATGATCATGCCCATGATGTCCACTCATTGCAGACTCCCATTTTATTTCTGTTTATATAAATAATTTATCCATAAAAAAGAGAGAAATACTATAATTTTTTAGCACTCTCCGAATATAAATCAACCTATTTAGTAGGATGCAATATATTCACGAGTTGGCAATAAGCTCTGTATAAAATATCAAAACTATTCACCTTTATTTATATTAATAATCAACTTAAAAGCTTTTTTAATTTTTTTAAATTAACAAAAAAAATTCATTTACTTACAAACGGGTTGTACTTTAGAATAAAAAATAATCATTTCATTAAAATGATTAGACTATGATAATCCATCAGCAAAAAAGAGTTGATTATGATCGTGAATAAGATAAAAAAGATTGTAGATGCTTTGCTTAGCCCTTCAGATCAACATTTGCAAGGAATCCAAAATACAACTGCAAATGAGGCAAATTTGGAATTTGCACAAGGGCAGGCATTCGAGCAGCTTGCGATCAAACATAATTACATGCTAGATGATAATCAATCCATTTATAACAATCGAAATGCAATGTGGAACTTTTTAAGTGCCGCATTAAAGGGCCATAGTGATGCACAATATAAATTAGGTGTAGCTTATCTTCATGGGCAATTAGGCCTAGATAAAAACCATATGCATGCGGAAGAATGGCTAAAAAAAGCAGCAAAACAAGGTCATAGTGATGCGCAATATAAATTAGGTGTATGTTATCTTCATGGGCAATCAGGCCTAGATAAAAACTATACACATGCGGAAGAATGGCTAAAAAAAGCGGCTCAGCAAGGTCATCATGAAGCACAAATAACCTTAGAAAAAGCGTATAGCCAATTAGTTTTTTCCTGAAAATTCCCAATAAAAAACCAGCCCTAAGGCTGGTTTTTTTAATCATACAAAAACAAGCAATTAAACGCCGATTTTTTTGTACTTAGAACGCTTTTGTACAGCAGCATCACCTAAACGAGCCAAACGATATGCTTCATATTCAGCATAGTTTCCTTCGTAGAATTCAGGCGTTTCATTTTCAAATGACAAGATGTGCGTTGCAATACGGTCCAGGAACCAACGGTCATGCGATACCACCATGACAGTACCCGGGAATACCAAAATGGCATCCTCAAGTGCACGTAAAGTTTCAATGTCCAAGTCGTTCGATGGTTCATCCAACAAGATGACGTTTGCACCCATCTGCAGGATCTTCGCAAGTTGTAAACGGTTACGTTCACCACCTGACAATTCACCTACACGTTTTTGCTGATCTTGACCTTTGAAGTTAAAACGACCGATATAGGCACGAGAAGGAATTTCATAATCGCCAATACGCAAGATATCTAAACCGCCAGAAACTTCTTCCCAAACAGTTTTGTTGTTGTCTAGGGTGTCACGGATCTGACCCACATAAGCCACTTTAACTGACTCACCCAGAGTCACAGTACCTGTGTCAGGTTGTTGCTCGCCCGTCATCATACGGAATAGTGTCGTTTTACCCGCACCATTTGGACCAACAATACCCACAATCGCTGTTGGCGGTACTGTAAACGTCAAATCTTTATAGAGTAAGCGACCATCAAATGATTTGCTGATACCTTCAACTTCTACAACTTTATTCCCTAGGCGTGGACCAGGTGGAATGTAGATTTCAGAGGTTTCATTACGTTGCTGGAATTCTTTCGAGTTCAGCTCTTCAAAACGCTCCATACGCGCTTTGTTTTTCTTTTGCTGACCTTTAGCATTAGAACGAACCCATTCAAGTTCTTTCTTCAATGCTTTAGCAAAAGATTCTTCCTGCTTGTTCTCTTGCTCTAAACGGGCATTTTTCTGTTCCAACCAAGAAGAATAGTTACCTTGGTAAGGAATACCATGTCCACGGTCAAGCTCCAGAATCCACTCGGCTACGTTATCCAAGAAATAACGGTCATGCGTAATCGCAACGATAGTACCGGCGAAGTCTTTCAAGAAACGTTCTAACCAAGATACAGATTCTGCATCCAAATGGTTCGTCGGTTCATCAAGAAGCAACATGTCAGGTTTAGACAATAACAAACGACACAATGCAACACGGCGGCGTTCACCACCTGAAAGCAATGTTACATCTGCATCCCAAGCTGGAAGGTTTAATGCAGCTGCAGCCTGATCCATTTGGTTGCTTAGGTTATGTGCATCCCAAGTCTGGATAATTGCTTCTAATTTCTCTTGTTCTTTTGCAAGTGCATCAAAGTCAGCATCTTCTGCTGCATATTCTGCAAACACTTCATCAAGACGCGCCAAGGCATCCAATGGTTCACGCAAACCATCTTCAACGTTACCACGAACATCTTTATTTGGATCTAATGGTGGTTCCTGCTCAAGATAACCGATTTTAATACCCGGTTGAGCACGTGCTTCACCTGAGAAATCTTTATCTACGCCCGCCATAATACGAAGCAAGGTAGATTTACCTGCACCGTTTAAACCAAGTACACCAATTTTTGCACCTGGGAAAAATGATAAAGAGATGTCTTTCAGGATTTCGCGCTTAGGCGGAACCATCTTCGACACACGGTTCATCGTGTAAATATATTGGGCCACGTAGGACTCCTCTATAGAAAAAACAACATTCACATAACAACAATATTATGTGAACAAATAATCGCGGGCATTATACGATGAAAGTGCCGAAAAAATAAGGCATGCCTTCTAACTTCAATAGAATGTTACAACTCAGGGCACGTTTATTTTTTAAACATACTCATACACGGTTAATTTTGTTCAGCTTGTACTGAAAATTAACATTCATATGAATATTTAAGATAGCAATTTCATTTAAATAGCACTTTGACTTATATATAGAAATGCTAAACTCGATCAATATTTAACTCACAAAGATGATGTAAACATGACCTATAAAGATGAAACCCTCGCCATTCATGCCGGTTATAGCCCAGACCCAACAACAAAAGCTGTAGCCGTACCGATTTATCAAACCACATCTTATGCCTTTGACAATACTCAACATGGGGCCGATTTGTTCGATTTAAAGGTGCAAGGGAATATCTACACCCGTATTATGAACCCGACTACGGCGGTGCTAGAGCAACGTCTGGCTGCGCTTGAAGGTGGGATTGGTGCACTTGCACTCGCTTCGGGCATGTCAGCCATCACCTATTCCATTCAGACCATTGCCGAAGCGGGTGACAATATCGCCTCTGTTTCCACTTTATATGGCGGAACTTACAACTTGTTTGCACACACCTTGCCAAAACAAGGCATTGAAGTGCGCTTCTTCGATTATCAAGATCCTGAAGCGTTGCGCGGTTTGATTGATGACAAGACCAAACTGGTGTTTGTGGAATCGATTGGTAATCCACTCGGCAATATCATTGACCTGGAAGCGATTTCGAAAATTGCGCATGAATATGGTGTACCGGTCATTGTCGACAATACGGTTGCCACCCCTGCTCTGCTGAAACCTTTTGAACATGGTGCTGACATCGTAGTGCACTCACTGACCAAATATATTGGCGGTCATGGCAACTCGATTGGCGGTGCCATTGTTGATAGTGGAAAATTCCCTTGGGGTAAATATCCTGAGCGTTTCAAAGTGTTGAATAGCCCAGACCCCAGCTATCATGGAGTGAATTATGTCGAAGCTTTAGGTGCCGCGGCTTATATCGCGCGTGCGCGTGTGGTGCCATTACGCAATACTGGTGCTGCTATTAGCCCACTGAGCGTATTCCTGATTATACAAGGGTTAGAAACTTTAAATTTACGTATGGAACGACACACTGAAAATGCGCAAAAAGTAGCGGAATATTTACAGCAGCATCCAAAAGTGAAATGGGTCAATTATGCTGGCCTGAAAGATCATCCACAGCATGCTTTGGCACAAAAATATGTGAAAGGTAAACCATCTGCAATTCTGTCTTTTGGCGTACAAGATGGTCTTGAAGGTGGGACTCGCTTTATTGATGCGCTGCAACTCTTCACCCGTCTGGTGAATATTGGTGATGCAAAAAGCCTCGCCTGCCACCCTGCTACCACCACTCATCGTCAGCTCAATGAAGAAGAACTAAAGTCTGCCGGAGTCAGTACGGATATGGTTCGCCTATCGGTTGGGATTGAACATATTGATGATTTGATTGAAGATTTAGAACAGGCACTTGCTCAAGTTTAATCTTTTGTCATCTACTTTGAATTCAACCTTCTTCCTCACCCGGAAGAAGGTTTTTTATTTCTTAACTACTTTGTGCTTATTTCTCTTTGCTTTGTTTTGAATTCGTGGTAAAAATTAAGTTATAAGAAGAATGAAAATAGAGCAATTACTCTAATTATATTTGTAAATTCAATAACTTATTTATAGATTTTTTTTAAACTTTGGTTATCATAACCGAGATGAGAAGAGCTCAATTCCCCAATATTTTGAGCCAAATAATCAACTACAAAAAACATAATCTAGAATTTTATTCTATTTAAATCAGGAAAAAACAGCGTGAATTCAAGACTAGAGAAACTCTTTCGAAATCGAGTTAACGGCAAAGTGGTTTTAATCACAGGTGCATCCAGTGGTATTGGCTTAACTGCTGCACATAAACTTGCCGATGCAGGGGCACACGTTTTATTGGTGGCTCGTACCAAAGAAACACTAGATCAAGTCAAACAAGAAATTGAAGCCAAAGGTGGCAAAGCCTCTGTTTTCCCATGTGATTTAAACAACATGGACTCTATAGATGAAGTATCAAAACAAATCTTAGCATCTGTCGATCATATTGATATCCTAATCAACAATGCAGGACGCTCAATTCGTCGTGCGGTACATGAATCAACAGACCGTTTTCATGATTTTGAACGAACCATGCAGCTGAATTACTTCGGCGCCGTTCGTTTGGTGATGAACATTCTCCCACAGATGATGGTTCGTCGCGATGGCCATATCATCAATATCAGCTCGATTGGTGTATTAGCCAATGCAACGCGCTTTTCAGCTTATGTGGCATCTAAAGCCGCGCTGGATGCGTTCAGTCGCTGTCTGTCTGCCGAAGTTCATTCGCATAAAATTGCGATTACTTCAGTTTATATGCCATTGGTACGTACACCGATGATCGCACCAACCAAAATTTATAAATATGTGCCAACGCTTTCTCCTGAACAGGCGGCAGATTTAATTGCGTATGCAATTGTGAAACGTCCGAAGAAAGTGGCAACCCACTTAGGCCGTTTGGCATCGATCACCTACTCTATTGCACCAGATATCAATAATAAATTGATGTCGATTGGTTATAACCTGTTCCCAAGCTCTTCAGCTTCGGTTGGTCAACCACAGAAATTAAATTGGGTTCAAAAAGCATATGCTCGTCTGTTCCCGGGTGAACATTGGTAAAATTGTGCAATATTAAGCCAGTCATTAGACTGGCTTTTTTATGTTATAAACACACATCATTTTTTTTGCTTTTAGATTTTTATGCGGATTGCTGCTGTTATTTTTCAATATGCCTGTTTTGCTTTTGCCCTTTTCCTTTGCTACCAAATAGCGACTTCTATCTATCTAAAAGATTATCAATTGATGGATATCGTCAGTGATGTCGGTAGTATTTTAATTTGTATCGATTTGGCGATGTTCTTGCATTTCAATAAGTCGATTGCATCGATAAAAATGAAAGCAAGTTCTCAACGGTCTCCTGTGCAAGTTTCAACAGTAGAAAAAGTTAGCCGTAAGTTGGGACATCTAGGCATTATGCTAATTATCTGTAGCTGGATTGTGCCTAAGCTTGCATAAGAAAAACCTCCCCCTTGGGAGGTTTTTCGTTAAAATAATAAAATTTAAATCAAATAACTATGAATATGGAACAAGAAATTATTAAAGCAGCTACAGATATCGCAACTACAGCAGCAAATAAAGGTATTGGCAAACTAACAGATCTAGTCTTTTCCAAACAAATTCTTCAGCAAAAGCGCCTTGAAACTCTTTCAACAACCCAAGATCAAAAAGATGCAGAGCTTATTCAAAATGGTCTTGCTGAATTTAGAGACGGAAAGTTTCTTTTAATCGAAGATCAAATTGGGAATCCCTCCTCACCTTTAGGCTTAATTCTTGCTCAAAATCATCAAAACCAATCTAAAAACTTAAGTAAATGCTTAAGCAAAGCTTATGAACATTTATCTGAAAAAGCTGATGAAGAAATCAGTGATGAACAAATCTCAGAAACTTTCTTCAATAAATGGATGAATTATGGGAAAGAGGTTTCTGAAGAAGAGTTACAAGACTTATGGGGCAGAATTTTAGGTGAAGAAATTACTACACCAAGCTCTATCAATTATTTAGTTTTAAATACATTTTCATTAATGAGTAAAAAGCATCTGGAAGGTTTTATTGATCTATTACCATTTATTTGCGATGGAAATTTATATTGTAATAATGCTCTATCAGCTGAGGAAAATTACTCTTATGTACCACCTTCAATTTTATCTGAGTTAATTGACTTAAATATTATTAAAGGCCTACATCCTGGAGATGTTTTTTTCAAGAAAGAACTACATCAAGTCACTTATGGTGATAAAAGCTTCCCATCAATTTATGTTAATAAAACTAATTTTATAGCTCTTCACCTTAGTGATAACCTTCACGAAATTAAACCTAATTTCTTTTTACTTACCACTATTGGACAAAAGCTATTTGAAATTGCTCTGAGTAACTTTAAAATTGAAAATTATTTTTTAAAGCTAATAAATAGTTTTAAACAACTTCCTGAATTTAACTCTATACAAGCCTTTGAATTAGTATCTTTTATTGACAATAAGTGGCAATCTAAACTTATTATTCAAAGATAAAAAAACCTCCCAAATGGGAGGTTTTTTTAGCAATCAAAAATTATTTCGAACCTTTAATCCCTGCTTGTAATAACAATGCACCCAAACCACCAATTTTTTGCTCTTGTAGTTTAGCAGATTGAGGTTTTTTACCTTGTGGACGGTCGCCTTGAGGACGCGCAGTTTGTGGACGCTTCGCTTGCGGTTTACGTTCACCACGTTGTTCAGTTTGAGCATTTTGCTCACGGCGTGGCTGACGCGGCGCTTTCGCGGGTGCTTCAGAACCTTCAGGACGCATAGACAAGTTGACACGGTTACGTTCAGCATCTACTTGTAATACACGTACTTGAACGATTTGACCCGGTTTTACCACTTTATGCGGATCTGCTACAAACTCATTGGCAAGTTCAGAAATATGGACCAAACCGTCTTGGTGTACGCCGACATCTACGAATGCACCAAAGTTGGTAACATTGGTAATCACGCCTTCAAGTTGCATGCCTTCAGTCAATTGCGACACTTCGGTAATATCTTCACGGAATTTCGCAGTACGGAATTCTGGACGTGGGTCGCGACCTGGTTTTTCAAGTTCACTCAGTACGTCTTGAATAGTCGGCAGACCAAATTTTTCATCTGCAAATTCTTCAGCATTCACCTGACGAATGATTTCAGAATTACCAATAATATCTTTTACAGTCGTTGCTTTTGCTGCAACAATTTTGCTCACCAAAGCATAACTTTCAGGGTGAACTGCAGACGCATCCAGTGGCTCTGTGCCATCTTGAATACGCAAGAAACCCGCTGCCTGTTCAAAAGTGCGCTCACCTAAACGAGGTACATTTTTCAAGGCTTGACGGTTGTCAAAACGACCATTTTCTTTACGGTAGTCAAAAATCTGTTGTGCAATCGATTTGTTCAAACCTGCAATATACGACAGGATTGCAGGAGATGCGGTATTTACATCTACACCCACTGAGTTCACACAGTCTTCAACCACAGCTTCAAGCGTTTTCGCCAAGCCTGTTTGGTTCACGTCATGTTGATATTGACCTACACCAATCGATTTAGGATCAATTTTCACCAGTTCAGCCAATGGGTCTTGTAAACGACGTGCAATCGATACTGCGCCACGAATTGAAACATCTAGCTCTGGCAATTCTTGTGAAGCCAATTCAGATGCTGAATACACCGATGCACCTGCCTCAGAGACTGAAACACGTGTAAGGTTCAAGTCTGCGTTTGCAGCCATCATTTCCGCCACAACTGCTTCAGTTTCACGGCTAGCTGTACCATTACCAATTGCAATTAAATCAACATTGAATTCACGGCAAAGACGCGCAAGTTCAGCAATCGAACCTTCTTTGTCTTCTTTGGGTGCAAATGGATAAATCGTGCTATGTGCAACCACATCACCTGATGCATTCACTACAGCCAGTTTCACGCCGGTACGGATACCTGGGTCAACACCCAAAGTCGTACGCGCGCCTGCTGGTGCAGAAAGCAATAAATGACGTAAATTTTCAGCAAATACGTCCATTGCCTCGCTTTCAGCCGCAAGACGTTTTTCAGTCAGCAATGAATGCTCGATTTGTGGGCGAACTTTGCCGAGCCAAAACAGTTTTGCAGTTTGTTTCAAGAAGTTTTGGCGTGCTTGTGGTTGAACCGAATCAAGATGGTATTCAGTTTCAATACGCGCCAATAGTGCATCATCTTCACCATCAACCTTTAAGCCCAATACGTTTTCTTGACGACCACGTAACATGGCAAGCAAGCGGTGTGAAGGAACTTTATTGAAGTTTTCAGAGAAGTCGAAGTAATCGCGGAATTTCTTGCCGACTTCTTTTTTCTCATCACTTGCAACTGCACTTTTTAAAACTGCAGTTTTAGCAAAGGTCGCTTTTAATTCTGTGGTCAACGCAATATTTTGCGCCCAATCATCAATCAGAATATGCTGGATCGCATCCAGCTGACTTTCAACATCAGGATAATCTTCATGGCTAAAGCCCGCTAAAGCTTCAGTTGGATCAACCTGCTCTGCAAAGATTTTTGCCGCGATTGGCCCTAAACCTGCTTCTTTGGCTTTAAATGACTTACTAGTACGTTTTGGACGGTACGGTGCGTAAAGTTCTTCTAAAGCATTCTTGGTTTCAGCAGCGTTTACGCGGTTCACTAAATCATCTGACAATTTATTTTGTTCTTTCAGAGATTCAATAACTTTTTCACGGCGCTCAAATAAATCGCGTAAATACGATAAACGCGTGTCGAGTTGGCGTAACTGCGTATCGTCTAAGCCCTGAGTGACCTCTTTACGGTAACGTGCAATAAATGGAACGCTTGCACCTTCATCAATCAGCTTGATGGCAGCTTCTACTTGATTTGGACGTACGGCAATTTCTTTTGCTAACTGCTGAACTAAGTCAGTCATCGTGTTTGATCCTACAAGGATAAGTACTAAATGGCATGATTATAAAGACCAAGACCATAAAATCCACAATTGTTTTTATTAAATTTATAAGTGGTCAATATTGCCAATCGATGTGACCTTTATAATTCCCTACAAAATTAATTGATAAGTAGATTTTTAATCTGCATATTCAGTAAGATCAACTACAATTTAGATGTATACATTTGGTATCTATGTCTTGATTTTACCTGCTATATTTGTTGCTTTAGAGCATAGTAAACAGATACAAATGAATCGTATACTCAAGACTATCCGAACTTTTGTTTACGATGACAATAAAGAATAAAGGAGCACATCATGAGTTTAGTTGTACCTGCTGAAAAAACAGATCCAGTACAAAACGAAACTGATCGCGTCGAACGCATTCTCGTTGTAGATGATGATGTGCGTTTACGTACGTTATTACAGCGCTTTCTAGAAGATAAAGGCTTCGTGGTCAAAACTGCACACGATGCAACACAAATGGATCGTTTATTACAGCGTGAACTTTTCTCCTTAATCGTGCTCGATTTCATGCTGCCTGTGGAAGATGGCTTAAGTATTTGCCGTCGTTTACGCCAGTCCAATATCGATACACCGATCATCATGTTGACTGCACGTGGCAGCGACTCTGACCGTATTGCCGGACTTGAAGCCGGTGCAGATGACTACTTGCCAAAACCATTTAATCCAAATGAGCTGTTAGCGCGTATTCGTGCGGTGTTACGCCGTCAAGTGCGTGAAGTTCCGGGTGCACCAAGCCAGCAAATGGAAGTGGTCAGCTTTGGTCCATGGTCGCTTGATTTGTCTACACGTACACTGACTCGTGAAGGTCAAGTAGTTACCCTCACTACAGGTGAATTCGCCGTGCTTAAAGCACTGGTACAACATCCGCGTGAACCGTTGACTCGTGATAAATTGATGAACCTTGCCCGTGGTCGTGAATGGGGTGCGATGGAGCGCTCTATTGACGTTCAGGTGTCTCGTTTACGTCGTCTGGTTGAAGAAAACCCTGCCCGCGCACGCTACATCCAAACCGTTTGGGGTGTCGGTTATGTCTTTGTTCCAGATGGTGCTGAGTAATTAAAATTCGATCCGACAATTTAGCCCGTATCACCCGCATAAATTGTCCGGAAATGCCATTCGCTGCTGTTTGAGCCATCCTTCAACTAAATTTATAGATAAATGATGGCGAGTTCACCGAATGGCAAAAATTTTACTTGCGTAACAGTGTTACTCATTTTTTTTTAAAAAGTAATATGCTGAGCTCCTTCCATCGAAGGTACAAGCAGTAAGATTCCACCGCGAATAAAATAACTGCAATTTTTAGAATACGCCCACAGGAATCTGGTGTGAAACTCGAACCCATCGACCCACAAAAATTTACTGATTATGAAGCTTATTCGGAAAAGAAGCGAACCCGCTCGGAACGCTTTCTGGATAAGATCAAGCCACGTTCTGCTGCAATGCGTACCACAGTGCTCGTGTTATTCATTGTATTCTTCAGTTTATTTATGTCATTGTGGTTCTTTTGGCGCACCCTATATCTTCCTGAAATTCAGCAACACGCCCGCTATTTAGGGGTTGAACTCGAAATCATTAACAATCCCGATTTACGTATTTTCCATAATGATGCCGAAGTGGATGTCGACACCTGGCTCAAAAACCGTGTCGGTATCGAATACATTACCGATCCGAAAGAATATCCGAGTGTTCGCGACAAAGTCATTGCCGAATTTTTTACCAATCAAATTGAAAAAACGCTGGCCAAAGAACTGCAAGTTGAAAATGTGACAGTTTATTTCCAATTTAAACCAAGCCCGCGTATTTGGATTCAAACACCGGAAATGAATGGTCATTGGGTACGTGAACCCTTAAAAACCTATGCCAACTATAGCCCTGAACTGGTTTTTGGCTGGTTGCTCGGTGTGCCACTGATTGCCGCTGCCATCATTTTGACTCTGGTTCGCCAGTTAAATCGTCCCTTACGTCGTCTGCAAAATGCGGCAAATAACTATAGTAAAACCGGTTCTGCGCCTTATCTGGAAACTAATCATGGTCCTCAAGAGATTCGCGAAGTAAACCAGGCCTTTAATCATATGATTTATACCTTGGACCAGACTGAACGTGACCGCCGTATCATGCTGGCCGGGATTTCACATGACTTGCGTACGCCCTTGACCCGAATTCGCTTAAGCGCAGAAATGATGCCAGATGAAGACTTTCTTAAAGAAGGCTTGATTTATGATGTCGAAGATATGGATGCGATTCTTGATCAGTTCATCTCATACATGCGTGATGGCTCAGATGAAGAGCTGCAAGACACTGACATTAATATGCTGTTACAGGAATTAGTGATCCAGTTCAAACCATTAGATATCCGTTTTGAAGCTCAGGAAGTTCCCATCATTCAGGCACGTAGCCAGTCTTTAAAACGAATGATTGGCAATTTAATCAATAACTCGAAACGCTATGGTGCTGAACCCATCGAATTATCAGCGAAAGTTGAAAATGACCATATTTTTATTACTGTCGCAGACAATGGTGAAGGCATTCCGGAAGATCAAATTGAAGACTTGATGCAACCCTTTGTTCGCGGTAATGAAGCGCGTACGATCCAAGGTAGTGGTTTGGGTTTAGCCATTGTGAAACGGATTGTCGACATGCATCAAGGGCAACTTACTATTCACAATCGCCCTCAAGGAGGGTTGGAAGCCCTTATTTGTTTACCTGTGCTTCACAATAAAATAGAAGAAGAAGTTCCTCCGAGTACATTGGGGAAAATTAAACAAACATTCAGCGAGCATTTTTAACAATTGAGCAAATAATAAACAAATGGTTTTGTGCAACTATTAATCCATTCATTTTTACATCAGTAAAATCAATGGATTAATAACCATAAAAAATTATTATACCCACATTTTTTCAAAAAATTAGACCTTAGCCTAACAGGCATGCACAATTCCTTTTTAGGGCGGTACAATCCGTCTAGTTATTGAACAAGAATTGAGCGTAAACCATGTCTTTAGATCGTATTCGTTTAGCATCACTTCATGACAAAGTCATGAGCGCAGAACAAGCTGCTACTTTTATCCAAGATGGTATGACTGTAGGTATGAGTGGATTTACTCGTGCAGGTGAAGCAAAAGCTGTTCCTCTAGCACTTGTAAAACAAGCTCACAGTAATCCTTTGAAAATTACTTTAATTACTGGTGCTAGTCTGGGTAACGACTTAGACAAACAATTAACTGAAGCTGGTGTTCTTGCTCGCCGTTTACCTTTCCAGGTTGATAATACTTTACGTAAAGCCATCAACAAAGGTGAAGTCATGTTCATCGATCAGCATTTGTCTGAAACAGTTGAACAAATGCGTAATCTTCAGCTTAAAAAACCAGATGTTGCAATCATTGAAGCGGTTGCAATTACTGAAGATGGCGGCATTATCCCAACGACATCTGTGGGTAACTCTGCAAGCTTTGCCATTTTTGCTGAAAAAGTGATTGTAGAAATCAACACCAACTTAAGCCCTGCTTTTGAAGGCTTACACGATATTTATATCCCGACTTACCGTCCAACACGTCAAGCAATTCCTTTGACTCAAGTTGATGAACGTATTGGTACGCATGCGATCAATATCGATCCTTCTAAAATTGCAGGGATCGTATTTAACAGCGAATACCACGACTCACCATCAACTGTGACTGAGCCAGATGATGAAACTCAAGGTATTGCAAACCACTTGATCAATTTCTTTGAACAGGAAGTTGCTGAAGGTCGTTTACCGAAAGATCTTGGTCCATTACAAGCAGGTATTGGTTCAATTGCCAATGCTGTATTGACTGGTCTTAAAGAATCTAACTTTGAAGATCTTGTGATGTATTCAGAAGTACTTCAAGACTGTACTTTTGAATTAATCGATGCAGGTAAAATGAAGTTTGCATCAGGTTCTTCAATTACGCTTTCTGCTAAATATGGCGAAAAAGTATTTAACAACCTTGAAGCATACAAAGACAAACTTGTACTTCGTCCACAAGAAATTTCAAACCACCCTGAATTGGTTCGTCGTTTAGGGATTATCGGCATCAACACTGCACTCGAGTTTGACATTTACGGTAACGTAAACTCAACTCACGTTTGCGGTACTAAAATGATGAACGGTATCGGTGGTTCAGGTGACTTCGCACGTAATGCTCACTTGGCTATTTTTGTGACCAAATCGATTGCAAAAGGTGGCGACATCTCTTCAATCGTACCAATGGCGTCACACGTAGACCATTCTGAACATGACGTTGATATTCTTGTCACTGAACAAGGTCTTGCAGACTTACGCGGTTTAGCGCCACGTGAACGTGCTCGTGCCATTATCGACAACTGTGCTCACCCAATGTACCGTGATGCATTGAACGATTACTTTGACCGTTCATGTGCAAAAGGCGGCCATACTCCTCACCTTCTTCGTGAAGCGCTTTCATGGCACTCTAACTTTGAAGAAACTGGTCATATGCTTGCAGCTCAACCAGAAGCTAAAAGTGCTTAATCGCAACGGCTAAAAGCATTTAAAAAGCGTACTTCGGTACGCTTTTTTTATTTCAAGAAAGTCATTTCTGTGATCTAACACATATTAAATTCAATCATCCCCTGTTCAGTAGAATGCAAACTCGAATTTTATAGCTGCTGTTCAACCGCTTTTCGATTTTGCTTTTTAATTTTTTCCATTTCTGCATTTAACTGCAACACTTCCTGATACAAGGCATTAAATTGCTTTAAAGGTTGATCTTCATAAAACATAAAGGTTTTGTTCTTTTTCTGCCATTTATTATTTTTCAGAATTTCAAACAAAGCATCTGCTTTACTTAAAACTTGCAACTCCAAAGCAAATAAAGCATGAGTTTTATCACTGTCGCGACTTTCACGTAGACTGTCTGTTAATTGATGCCGCAGATTGGCTTTAATGGATAAATGTTTGGCTCTTGCCAAGGTATCTTCTTCACGTTGCCGGGTTTGTTGTTGATACTGTGCAGCCAGAAGATGGGCCTGTTTTAACATCTGTTCGGTTTCTACATATTTCTGTTTACGGTCTTGATCCAAGCGGTCGATATCTAAAAACTTATCCCAGTGAATTGCTTTGAGTTCACGCAGATACTGATTCCGGGCTTCAGCATTTTGAATCATCTGACTCAGCACGAAGTCCGCCATCACTTTATAATCGCCCTGTAAACGGTTATCTGACACATTGATATCAATCGGTTCAGACCAGTCTTGGGCCTGCTCATAAATGAGTTCTGCTTTTTCATACAATACAGTTTGGTAGGTCTTGAGTTGGCTCAGGTCATTTTGTTGTACCGAATACTGATAAAACATCCAACCAAATACGGCACATGTCGCCAATCCCAAGATGAGAAAAATCCTTGGCATGCGAAACTCCCCTATACTGACTTTTCAATAGCATAACCCGATTCAGAACCTTACCGGTTATTTATTCACCTAAAACATATCAAGTTTTTCCAGCCCGTTTCAGCATTAATTCAATTTTCATGCTTTAAATTTTTGTCCGAACCCCCATCAATATAGGCAATAAAAGATTCGAGATTTCTCATGCGCGTAGATATTTGGTCAGATGTGGTTTGCCCATTTTGTTATATTGGTAAAAAACGTCTTGAAGCTGCTGCTGAACAAGCAGGTTTAGAACTTGAAGTTCATTGGCATAGTTATGAACTTGATCCAGAAGCGCCAATCCGTCAGGAAATTTCAAACTCTGAACGTCTTGCACAAAAATACGGACGCACCGTTGCCGACGTTGAAGAGATGCAACGTAATATTGCCGCTATGGCAGCTGAAGAAGGCATCCAATTCAATTGGGAAAATGCCAACTCAGGTAACACCTTCAATGCACATCGCATTATTCACCTGGCTCAAAGTAAAGGCTTGGGTTCAGAAGCCAAAGAGGCCTTTTTCTATAGTTATATGACTCAAGGTTTACCGATTGGCGAACGTGAAACGATTGAAGATGTTGCTGCACGCATTGGCCTAAATCCGGTTGAAGTGGAAGATGTGCTCAATTCAGAAGAATATGCGGACTTTGTCAAATTTGATGAAGATGTGGCACGAGATCAATTAAAAGTGACCGGCGTACCGTTCTTTGTCTTTGATCAACGCATTGCATTAGCAGGCGCACAACCGCGTGAAGTATTTCTACAAGTCTTTGAAAAGGCTTTAGAAGCACCACAACAAGCGAATATTGAAGCTGAAGATGCGGCGATCTGTAAAGATGATCTCTGTGATGTTCCAGAGAAATAATTCTATTTCATTATTAATGACATAGAATTACTGTAACTGGTCATAAAAAATCCCCGAATCAGGGGATTTTTTATTTTACAATTCATCAATCTAATCGACCAAGAAACTGATTTTTAAATTCACACGATACTCAGTAATTTTATTGTCCTTAATCACAACTTTTTGCTCATTAATCCATGCACCTTGCACATTTTTTATTGTTTCGGTGACTTTGTGAATACCTGTTTGAATTGCATCTTCAAAACTTTTATTACTGCTTGAATTAACCTCAACTACTTTTGCGATAGCCATTGTTTAAACCTCAAATTTTATTCTTGTGAGGTCTGATCATAGGGTATTTTTTAAACAAAAATCCTTGTTTTAACATTACACCGCAAAAACTTACACGTAAGACACAATATCGCTGCCCCCTATCCAGCTCTTACAAAACACAACTTATATATACAAGGCTTGGACACAATCAGATGCACAATTCGCTAGGCTGATATGCGGAACATTTAAGTTCTGAATCATGAAACTTAAAGAGGTAAATATGAACACTGAAACTCAAGATGCTGCTGTTGATTCTACCCCTAAACAGCGCTCAAACATCAAATCACCTTTTTCTCCTACAGTCACAGGTGCATTGATTGGTGCTGTTGCTGGTAGTGTATTACCTGTTTTTGGTACAGTGAGTGGCGCTATTATTGGTGGTATTTCTGGTAAAGTTTACGAGAAAAAATGCAAAAGTAAGTGCCAAAGTAAATGTCATAAAAATTGATAATTTTTATATTTCTAAATGACTTAAGACAGATTGTTGAAACACAATCTGTCTTAGAGCAAAAACTCTAAACATATGATTTATATAATAATTTAAACTCACCATTCATCTTTTTTAACCCCCCAGCACTTACTTAATCTGATCATTATTTGATATTATTTACATGAAGTTTATTTTATTTCTCTCCCTTGCCCATCTTTCTTGGGCATCCTTTTACCTAAAGGAAATGATCATGAATGCTATTAAATCTTTTTTGGCTATTGCTGTTGTGGCTTTTTCTGCAAATGTATCTGCCCAAATTGTTTTTGTTCCAGATTTTCCTGCTAAAAAAGCAGTTACAACCGTAAAGGCCGACCAAAAAGTATCGGCTTTGGAACCTGTAACTCAAGATAAAGCTGCCTGTGAAAAAGTAGCTTAATAAGTTACCTTATTCCAGTAAAAAAACAGACTGATCTAACTCAGTCTGTTTTTTTATGCTGAAAAAATCATTTTATTTACTCTCATCTTATTCAGGATCGACACAAGATTTTAACCATAAGTTAATCTATTGATTTTTAATATGATGAAAAATCAAACGATAAATCACCATCTATTTTCCAATTCTCCCATCAAAAAATTTGAATGTTTTTTATCTAAAATCTACATTTTTTGTTCTTTATGTCGATAAATGCTCAAAACATGACAATATTTCTTCATGCTTTTTCTTTTTAAATCCATATAATCAAAGCATTAAATTAATAATTTCATTCAATGAAACCGTTTTCTTATGCAAGAACTTCAAGCGCTGATTCAAGGTAAAATTCCTCCGCAAACAATCAACATTGATCGTCTGATTGTGCTGGCTGAACAACACCCCACACCCACGTCTGCAGAATATAAATTACTTGAACTTGCTATTAATATTGTATTGGCAAGTTATCTAGAAAAAGCACAAAAACATCTCTAGAGGTCAATTTATGAATGCCTTAGAAAAAGCTCTACTGATTAAAGAATTACATCATTTGCTAGATGATTTGGAACATCGCTCTTTATCTTTTTTTGAAATTGCAAAATCAAAATCACGTTTAATCGAAATTTTTCGCTTATGTGATGAGCCGATTTTTAAAAAACAAATTTTGAAATTTAAGTCTCAAACTCAACCTGAGCAAGCCGCAACAGATTTCGCGGATCAAACACTATTTAAACTTTCTTATCGTGGTCTTTTTCGACAGGATCGTATTTTACAACAAGCGCTATATCAAAATACTGAATCAGGTTGGGCCATTCTGTATCACCCTGCACAAGGTTGGCAAATCTGGTTAATTCCAGCGCCAAACCGCAGCGCATTGATCAGTCATTGGGGAGGTCTAGATGACATTTATCACTGGATGCTAGAACAGCAACAACACTATAGCTGCCTAAAAACGGATGATGAATTAAAACAAAAACCCGTTCTTTTAGACCAACCCATTGCTCCTACTTTAACCGAGACCGAGACAAACTTGAATCTGTCGATACCTGCCATACAACAACAAAATCAAATCAATGAGCCAAGTTTGATCAAGTCACAAGTTGATATTCCGTATGCTCATGAGCCTATGCCCCCGCTGGATTCAATAATACAGCCAGGTGATGCACAAATTATTCATGAACTGCCACAAAGATCAGAGGATGATCAACAGGCAATTCCTGCAATAACGGCTCAAGCTCCCCTTAGAGCTGAAAAACTTAGCAAAAAGGATTGTCCTCAAAGCGTAAAACTAGGCTCATATATCGCACATATTCATCCGCTGCATGAGGAAAATTCTTCTGCACAAGCGTTATATGTTCTAGAAATTCCAGGCCTTCCAGAAATTTCTCAATATCTCGATTTGCTCATACATGCTTCAGATTTACAAAATTGGCAACAACGCCCAATTTATCTGGCTGAACAAATCAATTCGCAAGGTTGTTTTATTAAATATTTAGCGTTGTTGGGTGCAGAGAACCAAGTACAAGCCATTCCTTTAATGAATGGCTTTACTGGGCAATCCCAACATCATATCGCTGCGATCAAAGAAATTCACTGGGAAGATCTTGCAGAGAATTTTACTGATTTTGAGGCTCTATTTTATAGCTATACACAAAAAGCGGCTTTAATTTGGACGGGTGAAAACTATATTCCTTTTATTCCTACACAGCTTTTTCAAACACAAAAATTTATTCAATTTGAGGAAAGTCCTGCTGACTTTAAAACACCGCTGCTTTTATTAAAAGACAGACAAAAAATTCGGGTTATTCATGGGCAAAAACGTTTAGGGCTGTCTCGTACTGAATCGGCTTATCCTTATTTTTTATTAGAACGTCAGCACGGGATAAGCTGGCAATTGATTCAGAATATTATTACCCAGCTGAAATCTCCGATCGACTGTTATCAACTATATAAGGCAATTCAAAAGCATATTTCAGATTAAGTTTTATTTTTTGTAGCCAAAGCTTGCTTTTTAGTGGCAATTTTTACAAGACTATCAAATGATCAGAAATATAAGAGCAAGGATATGCCAAAAAAGAAAATCACTTTATCGAAATCGCTGTTATTTATACTGGTCTCTGGGATCATGAGCGTCTCAAATGGATCTGAGACTTCAGAACAAGTCACTGATTCACCCCCGAGTTCATTATCGACTAAGAATGAAGACTATAATTTGCTTTATCAAATTCCAAATTGGATCGATGCGCTACCGACATTTTTACCACAACAATCGAATGAACCTATTGTTCCACCCATCTTGCAAACTGCTGATCAAACTTGGTTAGACCGCAACCAGCTTAAAGTTCGAAACTGGGCAGATAATACCTCACATAAAATTGACAATTGGTTCGGTAAAACAGATCCAGAAAAACCGGCATCGGCGACATTACGCGTAATCGTCGATAATAGTTGGAATAAACATGATGGTTATGAAATTAAACCGCGTATCCGCGGCAAAATTAAACTTCCAACTTTAAAGCGTAAAGCAAGTGTCGTTTTTGGGGATGATTCTTTAGATAATGAACTGGATAACAATGTTGCCATTACCGATGAGAATCCAGGCAATAACGATGATAAAACCATAGACCGGCAACGTACCCGTGAAAATAACAGTTCTTTTGCATTGCGTTGGTCAGATTTTTCTAAGCGCCTCCCTTTCGAAACTGATTTGGATTTGGGACTTCGTTCAGGAAATGATATTTATCTCCGCCTAAAAGCATCCAGGGATTGGACACTGGAGAATGATTTCAGTTTTCATGCTGAACAAATTTATCGCTATGGCATTGATAGTAAAAATTATTTAAGAACCAACTTTGAGCTCACTCATGCCCATCCTAATAAAACTATTCTTTCTAACCAGCTCAATCTCACTTATGCAGATGAGCAAGATGACGACTTAACTTGGGATAACAACCTGTTTAGACAACATCAATTTTTCCATGAAAATACCTTTAGTTATGGTATTTATACCGGTGGTTTTTTAAATAACAATGACTTACGTTTAAACAGCTGGGGACCCTTCGTTTCTTGGCGCCAACCTTTATGGCGTGAATGGTTTTATGTCCAAGGCAATTTAAATTATTTTAATAATCATCGGGATGATCGTAGTCATTTCATTGGTGCATCCGTGCGTTTGGAAGCATTGTTTTAATCTGCTTTGTGCATAACTGCTACTTGCCCACAGCTATAATATTCAATAAAAAACCTCCCGAAGGAGGTTTTTTGCTTAACGAGGAAAGGGCTTATTTCAACAACAAACTGTTAATACGTTTTACATATTCAGCCGGATCATCGGGTAAACCACCTTCTGCAATCACTGCCTGATCAAAGATCACATTAGCCAGATCATCAAACTGACTCGAGCCTTCCAGTTTTTTTACCAAAGGATGTTCTGGGTTAATTTCCAGAATCGGTTTGCTTTCTGGTACAGCCTGACCCGCTTGTTTTAACATACGAATCAATTGTGGAGAAAGCTCACCTTCACCCGTCACCAAACATGCAGGAGAATCGACCAAACGTGTGGTTACACGTACTTCTTTAGTTTTGGCTTTCAGTGATTCTGACAGTTTTTCAACCACTGGTTTAAATTGTTCAGTGGCAGTTTCAAGTGCTTTCTTCTCCTCCGCATCTTGCAGATCACCTAAGTCTACTGCACCTTTAGCCACGTTTTGCATAGGCGTACCATCAAACTCATTGACGAATTCCATCGCCCATTCATCCACACGGTCCGCCATCAATAGCACTTCAATGCCTTTTTTCTTGAACAGTTCCAGTTGTGGTGAGTTTTTCGCAGCACTTAGACTATCTGCAGTCACGTAATAAATGGCTTTTTGCCCTTCTTTCATTCGTGCTTTGTAATCTGCCAATGAAGTTGCAATCTCATCATTGGTCGAGGTAGAGAAACGTAATAATTTTAAAATACGTTCACGGTTACTAAAGTCTTCGCCCAAACCTTCTTTAATCACTGAACCAAATTCAGCATAGAATTGTTTGAATTTCTCTTGGTCTTTTTCATCTTCCGACTTCGCCAAGCTATCCAGCATGGTTAAAATACGACGGGTATTACCTTCGCGAATGGTTTTAACATCACGACTTTCCTGTAGCAGTTCACGGCTGACATTGAGTGGAAGATCAGCACTATCGACAACACCCTGTACAAAACGCAAATAATTTGGAATCAGGTTATCTGCTTCATCCATAATGAACACACGTTTTACATACAGCTTGATGCCCGCTTTCGCTTCGCGAGTAAAGATATTGTGAGGAGCTTTGCTTGGGACATACAGTAATTGGGTATATTCGGTACTACCTTCAACACGATTGTGTGCCCAAGCCAATGGTGCCTCAAAGTCGTGGCTTAAGTTCTTATAAAACTCTATGTATTGCTCGTCAGTGATCTCATTTTTATTTCGAGTCCAAAGTGCGCTTGCTGAGTTAATCGCTTCCCATTCATCTGTTTTGACCATCTGACCTGCTTTAGGTTCTTCACCTTCAGCCGCTTCTTCTTGCTGCCAAACTTCTTTTTGCATTTCAATCGGCAAACTAATGTGATCAGAATATTTATTGATGATTTGCTTAACTTTATAAGACTCTAAATACTCAAGTGCATTATCACGTAAATGCAAAATGATATCTGTTCCACGTGAAGCCTTGGTGATTTGTTCAACTTCAAAATCACCTGTGCCTTGACTGATCCAGCGTACGCCATCAGTAGCATCTGTAGCTGCATGACGGGATTCAACGGTAATTTTTTCAGCAACAATAAAGCCTGAATAGAAACCGACACCAAACTGACCAATCAATTGTGCATCGGCTTTCTGATCACCTGACAGTCTAGACATAAAATCTTTGGTACCAGACTTAGCAATAGTACCTAAATTATCAATGGCTTCTTGTTGAGTTAAACCAATCCCATTGTCTGAAATAGTGATGGTTTTATTGTCTTTATCTAGAGTGACACGAACATGTAGTTCAGGATCATTTTCATAATATTCTGGATGATTGATTCCTTCAAAACGCAACTTATCACATGCATCAGATGCATTCGAAATTAGTTCGCGTAAGAAAATTTCCGGATTTGAATAAAGTGAATGCGTCACCAAATGTAAAAGTTGGGCTACTTCCGCTTGGAAACTATGTTTTTGTGTACTTTGTTCGCTCATCAGTCACTCCTTAAATTCATTAAACACTTTTTATTGAATGCTTAATGAATGGAGTGACTTGAGAAATTTTCAATAGTAAGGAATAAATTTTTCTTAAAAAGGGCCTTGTTTATAAACACGATCCATATACAGATCCAGTTTTTGTTGGCGCATTTTATATACTTCGCTTAAACAACGGCTCGAGTTACCACATTGATCACGTAATTGTAGCCACTTTACCTGTTCATCCTGAATCATGCCACGTGTCCCCATAGGAACCAGGCGCTTAATAATATTATAAGTGGTTGCCATTTTCACATCGGCATCATTTACAGCACGATGCTCACAAATGGCATGTTCTGTTTGGGTTAGGGCATTATCACAATTGAAACTTGCAGCAAAAACAGACCCACTCAATAGGCTAAAAAAGACCACGCAGTATAAATTGAATAATTTCATGATTTGTTTTCTCTTTTTAGCTTATTGTATATAAAACCAACTTAAACAAAATCTTGATTATTAAATAGTATCAAAGTGCTCAATCTATGTGATTTATTGTAAGTTTTCCATTAAAAAACCCCATCTATAAAGATGAGGTTTCTTTGCGCTAATTTTTATTTTTATCTTAGAATTTGTAGCTATAACCGACTGTATAAACCCAAGGGTTTACTTCAAGCTCGCCAATTTTTGCACCATCTAATGTTAAATCAGTTTTTACATCAGCATAGCGCACATCTGCATAAACACCCCAGTTTTTCGCATCAGCTGGTTGGAAGTTAAAACCAACTTGCCCTGCTACACCATAGGCTACATCAGCATCCAGCTTACCTAAGCCAGCCGCATCATTTTTTAATTTTTCATCCCAAGGCACCACAACTGTCGCGCCCACACCTACGTACGGAGTAAAACGAGTTGAGTTCTTAAAGTTATACTTTGCGGTGATTGTAGGAGGTAAATGCTTAAAAGAAGCGGCTTCTGCAAATGGACCAATGTTCACATCATGTTTGAATGGCGCTGCCAATAGTAATTCAACAGAAAGAGGTGAATTATCAAAAATATATTCAATCGAAGGTGTGAAATTGACTTCATTGCTCACAACTGCTTTTTGATAACCTAAATTTTTAGATGTAAGGTCTAGTGTACCGTTATCATCATTTTGTGGAGCTAATGCTGAAGCACCTACTTTAACCTGCCACTGACCCGCCATTGCAGAAGCAGACATCCCCATTAATGCAATAAGAGCAACTTTTTTTAACATTTTAAATACCCCATGGAAGAATAATAACAACGATTTTCAAACATTAATTAATAATAAACACGAGACAAATTAATATGCAATAGTGATTAATTAATAACAATTATATTTATTTTTAAGCAATTGATAATATTAAGTATTTATTTTAAATAGACTAACTTGGTTGGTTTTAAATACCAACCAAGTTAATCAGGTTTATTATTGTATTCCGAGTATATTAATCAGGTTTATTATATTAAGCATTTAAAAGATTTATTTTAAATACATCTTTTAATATTATACATAAAATATAATCAAACTAAATTAAAATATTAGTTTAGATTAAAGAACCATTGCAGCAATCCATCCAAATACCAATAAAGGAATATTAAAATGGATAAAGGTAGGAACCACACTGTCTTTCATATGGTCATGTTGTCCATCCATATTTAAACCGGACGTTGGTCCTAAAGTTGAATCAGAGGCTGGAGAACCCGCATCGCCCAAAGCTGCGGCGGTACCAATAATCGCAATGGTTGCAGCGGGACTAAAGCCAAATTGAATACATAAAGGCACATAGATAATGGCCAAAATCGGCACCGTAGAGAACGATGAACCAATCCCTAAAGTAATCAGCAAACCGACCAGCAACATTAAAAATGCAGCCAGACCTTTACTGTTACCAATCCAATCAACAGATGCATTGACCAAAGCAGGAACTTGATTGGTGGCCTCAATGACGGATGCAAAACCTTGTGCGGCAATCATAATAAAACCGACCAATGCCATCATTCGCATACCGGTAATAATCACATCATCCGCTTCTTTCCACTTAAAAATACCCGCGCAGCTTAAAATTGCGACACCCACCAAACCGGCAAGAATCATCGAATCTGAATAAAGCTGTACAGCCAAGGTCGCAATGACTGCAAAAGCGGCCATTATCAAGGTGAATTTTGCAATTTGTGGCTTAGCATTCGCATCGGTAACAACCTCACCGGAAATACTATGATGACTTGCCTCAAGCTGAATTTCTTTATAAATTCGTGGTTTACGATAGCTATAAAAGACCGCAATCAATAGTCCCACGAACATGCCAAAAACGGGAATAGCCATTGCAGATGGAATTTGATCGTAGCTAATTTCAAAACCGTAAGGCTTACCAAAAGTATTGATGTTTTGCCCTAAAATATCATTCAGGAAAATGGCACCAAATCCGACCGGAACCAGCATATAGGTGGCGCATAAACCAAAAGTTAATAAACAGGCCACAGCGCGGCGGTCTAAATTTAAATGGTTAAAGACACTTAACAAAGGTGGAATCAAAACCGGGATAAAAGCAATATGAACAGGGATCAGGTTTTGCGAAGACACTGCAGCAGCGACAATCGTAAAGAAAATTAAATATTTAACTTTATTTTGCGATTGAACATTGGCATCCCCTTTTAAGGTGGAAATCAGTTTATAAGCCAATAAATCCGGCAAACCCGACCGTGCTAAAGCAAGTGCAAATGCACCTAAAATACCATAGGCTAAGGCAATTTTAGCCCCGCCACCTAGGCCATTATTAAATGCATCTAAAGTTCCTTGTAGACCTAAACCGGCCAATAAACCACCGGCAACAGCACCGATCACCAATGCAAATACCACAGGCACACGAGCTAATGAGAGTCCGAACATGACTCCGATAGCGGCAATAATTGCGAACATAATCAATTGAGAGGAAGATGAAAAGCCGATATTTTAGCAGATCCAACTCATTGAAACTGTAAATTG
Source organism: Acinetobacter sp. ANC 5378 (assembly GCF_013004315.1). Taxonomy (NCBI): domain Bacteria; kingdom Pseudomonadati; phylum Pseudomonadota; class Gammaproteobacteria; order Moraxellales; family Moraxellaceae; genus Acinetobacter; species Acinetobacter sp. ANC 5378. Next base: position 93,732 of record NZ_JABERK010000011.1, on the reverse strand, counting down.
ATGGCTTTTATCCACCATCAACTTTTTCATTTAAATTCATGTAATTAAATACAAGTAAATGAATTTAAATCTGTTCCAAAGCAAAGCTCCGGATATAATCTGCGACCAATTTGGATTGGCTTAATAGTGCCCAATGATTGGCATCGACATCTACACGCTGAAAATTTTCAGCCCATTTGGGCATTTCATCAATCAGTTCAGGACTGACAAAATTGTCGCGTTTCAGCACAATTGCTTGCACGGGGCAGACTGCAAAACGCTGACGTGGCTGAATTAAGCGTGGCAGAAAATTGGCACGATACAGCCCGATTCCATGTTTCCCGTCTGATGCAATATGGGGATTTAAAGGCAAGTTTTTTTTGTGCTCTAACTTTTCAAGCACTTTGCCCCATTTTTCAGGACTGAAAAAATTCCATACTGTAGGTGCCAGCAAAGGCAGTTGAAATACTGCGATATACCAAGACTTAGTCAGTTGCTGAAAGAACTTGCCCTTGTCTTGTTTAAACTGATTACGCATCCAAAATGCAGCGTGGTCTAAACATGGCCCTGAAATCGTACTATAAGATAAAATTCGTGCTTTAAATTTAACTTCGGTGACCGATTCCCAAGACTGAATAGAACCCCAATCATGTGCTGCCAAATGGAAAGGCCGAACCTTTAATACAGCATTGACTACACTTTCTAAATCTAACGATAACTGTTCTAAGCGATAGTCACGGATACGTGCTGGAATGGAGGACTGCCCTGCTCCGCGTACATCATAAGTGACAATATAAAAATCCTGGATAAGTTCCTGAATAACCGGCTCCCATACTTCCTGATTATCAGGATAACCGTGCACCAAGACTAAAGCCGGTTTTTCCTCATTCCCCCACGTTTTCACGTAGAGATGCTGTTGACCTCGGGTCGTTACCCATTGGGTTTTCTGCATAAGCCTTTCTCATTTTTTTATTGACTATTTATCTTGATGATTGGGCAACCTGATCAATGTCCCAATTTTAATTCTGCTCTAGTATGGTCGGGCTAGCCATAAAAAAAATTGACCTCTATGAGCCTTTTAAAAAAACTACAGACAATACCTGCGATCTCTAAATTTATGATCAATCGCTACGCACCTTACCGTGGTGCAGGTATTGAGATCGAAAAAATGGATCTGGTAAATTATCACATTCGCGTGAAAATGCCTTTAACGCGTAAAAATCAAAATGTGGTTGGGGTGCATTTTGGAGGAAGCTTGTACTCCATGGTCGATCCGTTTTTTATGCTTTTACTGCTGCATCATCTCGGATCAAAATATATCGTATGGGATAAATCGGCTCACATTAATTTTCTCTCGCCAGGACGCAACACCGTCTATGCCGATATTCGCCTAGATGCCGTGGAAATAGCCCATATTAAAGAGCTTACTGATAATTACGCGCCTGTATATCGTAAATATACAGTCAATGTTTTTGATGATGCAGGCATCCGCATTGCAGAAGTTGAAAAAACCGTCTATATCCGTAGAAAAAATCCCAAACCCGCCACTCGACAATAAAAAAGCGCTTGATCAACAAGCGCTTTTACTTCAATTAAGACGTTGAATTAACGTTTTTTCTGTTCTATGGCAGCTCCAGCACCGCCACCAATTGCGCCACCAATCGCAGCACCGGCATTACCACCAATCACGCTCTTACCGACTGCAGAACCAATGGCACCGCCTACACCACTATAAACTGCATTACGGTTAGAACCGCCTTGGGTTTTACTACCGACCGCTGCGCCTGCACCACCACCGACTGCTGCACCAATGCCACCGCCGACTGTATTACCTACACCGCCACCAACCGCACCACCCAGTGCTGCTGCGCCGATTCGCTGTTCCCTTGGCGACATACTGTCACAACCCGCCAACATAAAAGTGGACATGGTCACAACTGCCATTACGCTCATTAACTTTTTCATGGGATTTCCCCCTGTTCTCACTCTTCTTAGATTAAGCTTAATTTATGGAGAGTAATAAAAGGAAAATGTTACCCATTACAGCTAAAATGCAGCATTTTGTAAAAGTCATGAAACATTTCACAGTTTTTCTAACTTAAGTTTATTCATCTTCACTCAGTACCACAATATCGCGTGTGGTTACACCATTTTCAGTCAAAACTGCATGTGACGTTTTAGTGTTACTGTCCAGATTTTTTTCCTGATCCAGCTTTAAGGTCCGATGAATAGGCTCTTGTCCTTGCTTAAACTCGACACCTTCAGCATCAATTTTTTTGGTTTGTGAAAGTACTTTGCCTTCTTGCTTGATCGTCGTGTTCAATTCAATTTTTGATGTTGGAACAATGACACTGCCTTTTTGAATCACAGGAATAGAAAGCTTTTTTTCAGAAAATTGCGTTTGCTTATCTTCTAAATGTACTTCACGTGCAACAATATCCTTCCCTTTATTGGTCACTTCAAAAATTGTGGCATCGACACTACGCTTCGGTTCTTGTCCGGCAACTCGACGAATCACTTCAGTCTTTAAGATCGGAACGACGGCTTTATCTTCTACCACAATACTATTTGGCATGGGTGCAGCAATGGCTGCAACTGAAGCAGATAAAAGTGAAAGTGCTAAAAAGTGCTGTGTCAGTTTCATAAGTTTGCCCCGTTATGTTTTTAAGTGTCTAAATAAAATGAAAGTTTTTATGTGTTCTGTTTTTAATATAGGAAATTATAGGACTTGAGGAAAGCGTTAATTTTCATTTATTTGAGACAAAAAAAGACGCCCGAAGGCGCCCTTTTTCAGTCATTTAATTAAGAATTAAAATTCTTGGTTAAATGCTTGGCTTAAAGCTTGGTCTACATCAGAGAAGTCATTAACAAGCTCATGCTCTGCAGCTTCAGCTTCTTGACGACGACGTTCTAAATGATACGCAAGACCAGTACCTGCAGGAATCAAACGACCCACAACTACGTTCTCTTTCAGACCGCGTAAATCATCTTCTTTACCTGTTACAGCAGCTTCAGTTAACACACGAGTTGTTTCCTGGAACGATGCAGCAGAAATGAACGAGTCAGTAGAAAGCGATGCTTTAGTAATACCCATCAATTGACGTTCATACTTCGCAGGGAACTTGTTCTGAGCAAGTACAGCTTGGTTTTCAGCAACCATGCGGATGTAATCCACTTGTTCGCCTTTAATGAAGCTAGTATCACCACCATCAGTGATTTCAACTTTACGCAACATTTGACGAACAATAACTTCAATGTGTTTGTCGTTGATTTTTACACCTTGCAGACGGTAAACGTCCTGAACTTCGTTCACGATGTAGTTAGTCAACGCCACTTCACCTTTCAGACGTAAGATGTCATGCGGGTTTTGTGGACCGTCAGAAACTGTTTCACCACGGTTTACATGTTCGCCTTCGTACACGTTAATGGTACGCCATTTCGGAATCAACTCTTCATAAATTTCAGAGCCGTCGTCTGGAGTAATCACTAAACGGTTTTTACCTTTGGTCTCTTTACCGAAGCTTACAACACCTGAAATTTCAGCCAGGATCGCATGTTCTTTCGGTTTACGTGCTTCGAACAAGTCAGCTACACGCGGCAGACCACCTGTAATATCACGAGTACGTGAAGTTTCTTGTGGTACACGACCAATAACGTCACCCACACCGATTGTTTCGCCATCACGGACAGAAAGAATCGTGTTTTGTGGCAAGAAGTAGAACTGTTCACCACCATCCACTGTATCTAGCACAACAGCAGGACGTAGATCTTTACCTGACGCAGGACGTGAAGTCACTGGCAAGATTTCGATCGTGGTCATACCTGTTGCATCATCAGTTTTCGATGTCACAGTTACGCCATCAGCGATTTGGCTGAAACGTACTTTACCTGCAACTTCGGTAACAAGTGGATGCGTATGCGGATCCCAAGTTGCAACGATACCGCCAGCTGCTACAGCTTCACCATCTTTCAGTACGATAGACGCACCGTATGGAATTTTGTAGCGTTCGCGTTCACGACCTAAGTCATCCGCAATACCGATTTCACCTGAACGAGAAGTCGATACCAAGTGACCTTTGGCATGTTGTACAGTTTTCACGTTATGGAAACGTACAGTACCTTTGTTACGCACTTGAACACTGTTTGCAGCAGAAGTTCGGCTTGCAGCACCACCCACGTGGAATGTACGCATGGTTAACTGGGTACCCGGTTCACCAATTGATTGTGCAGCCATAACACCTACAGACTCACCAGGATTTACCTGATGACCACGTGCAAGGTCACGACCATAACATTTCGCACATACACCGAAAGTGGATTCACAAGAAACTACTGAACGTACTTTAACTTCGTCGACACCCGCTTCTTCAATGAAGGCAGCAAGTTTTTCGTCAATAAGCGTATTACGTGGAAGAATGACTTCGTCAGAACCAGCACGTTTCACATCTTCAGCAACCACACGACCCAATACTCGAGCACCAAGGTTCTCGATGACATCACCACCCTGAATGAATGGAGTCATTACAAGACCGCTTAAAGTACCGCAATCAGGTTCAGTAATAACCAAATCCTGCGCTACGTCTACCAGACGACGAGTCAAGTAACCAGAGTTCGCTGTTTTAAGTGCTGTATCGGCCAAACCTTTACGCGCACCGTGTGTTGAAATGAAGTACTGAAGTACGGTCAAACCTTCACGGAAGTTTGCTTTAATCGGGGTTTCAATGATCGAACCATCCGGTTTCGCCATCAAACCACGCATACCTGCAAGCTGACGAATCTGAGCTGCCGAACCACGGGCACCAGAGTCAGACATCATGTAGATACTGTTGAATGATTTTTGCTTCTCGTCTTCACCCTGTTTGTTTTTAACAGTGGTGAAAGACAAGTTGTCCATCATCGCTTTCGCGACTTGGTCATTGGTACGCGCCCAAATATCGACTACTTTGTTATAACGTTCACCAGCAGTTACGAAACCTTGCTCGAACTGTTGTTCAATTTCACGAACTTCAGTTTCTGCTTTCTCAATAATTGAGTATTTCGCAGGCGGGATCAACATGTCTTCCATACCCACCGACACACCAGAGCGAGTCGCTTGACGGAAGCCCAAGTACATCAATTGGTCAGCAAAGATAACTGTATCTTTCAGACCCAATTTACGGTAGCAAGAGTTGATTAACTTCGAGATGTTCTTTTTGGTCATCTCAAGGTTAATTTGCTGGAAGTCCATCCCTTCAGGAACAACTTCCCAAAGTAAGCAACGACCAGGTGTTGTATCAACAATAATGGTTTGTTGTTCACGGTTACCATCTTCATCGATCACAGTTTGGTATACACGTGCTTTCACGCGAGCGTGTAGATCAACTTGACCGGTAGCCAATGCGCGGTTTACTTCATCAGTATCCGCAAACACCATGCCTTCACCTTTGGCATTGATTGCATCACGCGTGATGTAATACAAGCCCAAGACAACGTCCTGAGATGGTACGATGATTGGTTCACCGTTCGCTGGAGACAAGATGTTGTTTGTAGACATCATTAACGCACGAGCTTCTAACTGAGCTTCGAGTGTTAATGGAACGTGTACCGCCATTTGGTCACCGTCGAAGTCGGCGTTGAACGCAGCACATACGAGCGGGTGAAGACGGATCGCTTTACCTTCAATCAGGGTCGGTTCAAATGCTTGAAGACCCAAACGGTGAAGTGTTGGCGCACGGTTCAACATCACTGGATGTTGACGAATCACGTGAGCAAGAACGTCCCAAACTTCTGGCGTTTCGCGTTCAACCATTTTCTTCGCAGCTTTAATGGTTGTCGCTTGACCAGAGGCTTGTAGTTTCGCAAAGATAAATGGTTTGAATAATTCAAGTGCCATTTTCTTAGGAAGACCACATTGGTGCAAACGTAAAGTCGGGCCTACTGTAATAACCGAACGACCTGAATAATCGACACGTTTACCCAATAAGTTTTGACGGAAACGACCTTGTTTACCTTTGATCATGTCTGCCAAAGATTTAAGAGGACGTTTGTTTGAACCGGTGATTGCGCGACCACGACGACCGTTATCAAGCAATGCATCAACAGACTCTTGCAACATACGTTTTTCGTTACGCACGATGATGTCTGGAGCTGAAAGGTCAAGAAGACGTTTCAAACGGTTGTTACGGTTGATCACACGACGGTAAAGATCATTCAAGTCAGAAGTCGCGAAACGACCGCCTTCTAGAGGAACTAAAGGACGAAGATCTGGTGGAAGTACTGGAAGTACAGTCAACACCATCCATTCAGGCTTGTTGTTCGAATCGTTGAACGCTTCCATCAACTTCAAACGTTTAGAAGCTTTCTTAAGCTTCGTTTCTGAAGTTGTTTGTGGAATTTCTTCACGAAGACGCGCAATTTCAGCTTCAAGATCGATGTCTTTCAACAAATCCTGAATCGCTTCAGCACCCATTTTCGCGCTGAATTCATCACCGTGTTCTTCTAACGCTGTGAAGTATTCTTCATCGTTAAGAAGTTGGTATTTCTCCATTGGAGTCATACCTGGATCTGTTACAACGTAAGATTCGAAATACAATACACGTTCGATATCACGTAAAGTCATGTCTAAAAGAAGACCGATACGGGATGGTAATGATTTCAAGAACCAGATGTGCGCAACTGGTGAAGCAAGGTCAATATGACCCATACGTTCACGACGTACTTTCGCAGTTGTTACTTCAACGCCACATTTTTCACAAATGACGCCTTTGTATTTCATACGCTTGTATTTACCACACAAGCATTCGTAATCTTTTACTGGACCAAAGATTTTGGCACAGAATAAACCATCACGTTCTGGTTTGAACGTACGATAGTTAATGGTTTCTGGCTTTTTAACTTCACCGTGAGACCATGACTTAATCATTTCTGGTGACGCAAGACCAATACGGATGCGATCAAACTCTACAGGAGCATGACCGTCTGAATCCGTCTTTTTGCGCATGATATCGAGCAAGTCTTTCAATTTTTTTCTCCGTGTGTCGGGAAGATTTTCACTTTCTCGACTGGGTCACAAATATTGTTTTTTAACTGAGAAATCCCCCTTGCCCCTCTTTAAATCAAGAGGTGAGAAGCACTGCTTCGCAAGGGAGATTCAATGGAACTAATTAGTCACCATTTTTCAGTTCAATGTTGATACCTAAAGAACGGATCTCTTTGGTCAATACGTTGAACGATTCAGGCATGCCCGGATCCATATAATGGTTACCATCTACAATGTTTTTGTAGATACGGGTACGACCTTCAACGTCATCCGACTTCACTGTAAGCATTTCTTGCAGTGTATAAGCCGCGCCGTATGCTTCTAGTGCCCAGACCTCCATCTCACCGAAACGCTGACCACCGAATTGAGCTTTACCACCCAATGGCTGTTGCGTAACAAGCGAGTAAGAACCGGTAGAACGCGCATGCATCTTGTCATCAACCAAGTGATTCAGTTTCAACATGTACATGTAACCTACAGTTACAGGACGGTCAAAACGTTCACCGGTACGTCCGTCAAACAATACGGTTTGACCTGTACGTGGAATGTCTGCAAGTTCAAGCAACTCTTTGATTTGGCTTTCATCAGCACCATCAAATACAGGCGTTGCTAAAGGAATACCTTTACGCAAGTTTTTAGAAAGTGCCAAGATTTCATCATCAGTCAGGCTATCAAGATCTTCTTGCTCGCCACCAACTTTGTTATAAATCTTGTCTAAGAAGATACGCAGTTCAGCAATAGTACGCTGTTCTTGCAGCATCTTGTCGATTTTATCGCCAAGACCTTTTGCAGCCATACCCAAGTGAGTTTCAAGAATCTGACCCACGTTCATACGTGAAGGTACACCCAGTGGGTTCAACACGATATCAACAGGTACACCGTTGGCATCATGCGGCATGTCTTCTACTGGCAAGATGTTTGATACAACACCTTTGTTACCATGACGACCCGCCATTTTATCACCCGGTTGGATGCGACGTTTTACAGCCAAGTAAACTTTAACAACTTTCAATACGCCAGTGGTCAGTTCATCACCTGTAGAAAGTTTGCGTTTTTTCTCTGCAAATTTCTCGTCAATCTCGATGCTCTTCTCTTTCAAGAACACTTGAATTTGAGTTAGGCGTTCAGCAATGCCTTCATCAACAGGTTGAATTTCAAGTAGATCAACAAGCTCTAAACCAGCTAACACATCTTCTGAAAGTTTGTCACCGCGTTTAGTGGTACCACCACCATTCGACTCTTGACCTTTCAACAAGCGAATAATACGTTCGCGTGCTGCTTCTTCAAAGATTTTAAACTCTTCTTTCAAGTCTTTACGGTAAGCATCCAATTGCGCTTTTTCAATTGCTTGAGCACGTTCGTCTTTTTCAAGACCGTCACGTGTAAACACTTGAACGTCAATGACTGTACCTTTAACGCCTGAAGACACGCGTAATGATGAGTCTTTAACATCAGCTGCTTTTTCACCGAAGATTGCGCGAAGCAATTTTTCTTCCGGTGTTAACTGGGTTTCGCCTTTTGGTGTAACTTTACCAACAAGGATGTCACCGGCAGTCACTTCAGCACCGATATAAACGATACCTGATTCATCTAATTTAGACAGTGCAGCTTCACCCACGTTAGGAATATCGGCAGTAATTTCTTCTGCACCTAACTTGGTATCACGAGCAACACATGATAATTCTTGAATATGAATCGAAGTCAAACGGTCTTCTTGAAGAACACGTTCAGATAACAAGATCGAGTCTTCGTAGTTGTAACCGTTCCAGGTCATGAACGCTACGCGCATGTTTTGACCAAGCGCCAATTCACCACCGTCAGTCGATGGACCATCGGCCAATACGTCGCCACGACCCACTTTATCACCAATGTTCACAAGAACTTTTTGGTTAATACAAGTGTTTTGGTTCGAACGTGTATATTTGATCAGGTTGTAGATATCTACACCTGCTTCACCAGCGATCATTTCTTCTTCGTTGACACGAATAACGACACGCGACGCATCAACAAACTCGATACGACCACCACGTTTAGCAAGAACACATACACCAGAGTCATGCGCTACGTTTGCTTCCATACCGGTACCGACAAGTGGCTTGTCAGCAATCAGCGTAGGAACAGCCTGACGTTGCATGTTTGAACCCATCAACGCACGGTTGGCGTCATCGTGTTCAAGGAATGGAATAAGGGATGCCGCAACAGATACAACCTGCTGTGCAGATACGTCCATATGCGTTACTTTTTCAGGCGGCATACGTACAAAGTCACCTTGGTGACGTACAGATACGAATTCTTCTGTCAAGTTACCGTCTTTATCTACACCAGAATCGGCCTGTGCAATCACAGTACCTACTTCTTCAATTGCAGACAGGTATTCAACTTCGTCTGTTACGCGACCATCAACAACTTTGCGGTATGGTGTTTCCAAGAAACCAAAGTTATTACATTTTGCATAAACAGAAAGCGAGTTGATCAAACCAATGTTTGGTCCCTCAGGAGTCTCAATTGGACATACACGACCGTAATGCGTTTGATGTACGTCACGTACTTCAAAGCCCGCACGTTCACGCGTCAAACCGCCGGGTCCAAGTGCTGATACACGACGTTTGTGTGTAATTTCAGACAATGGGTTATTTTGATCCATGAACTGAGACAACTGGCTTGAACCAAAGAATTCTTTGATTGCAGCAGCAACTGGTTTCGCATTGATTAAATCTTGCGGAGACAAATTGTCTGTTTCAGCCTGGCTTAAACGCTCTTTAACAGCACGTTCTACACGAACCAAACCAACACGGAATTGGTTTTCTGTCATTTCACCTACTGAACGTACGCGACGGTTACCCAAGTGATCGATATCGTCGACTTCACCTTTACCGTTACGAATTTCAACAAGTGTTTTTAATACATCTGTAATATCTTCGTTTGAAAGAATACCTTCAACTTCACGAGACTTCTGATCAGTACCGACTTCGTAAGGACGACCCAAACGACGGTTGAACTTCATACGTCCGACTGGAGACAAGTCATAACGTTCAGAAGAGAAGAACAAGTTGTTGAATAAGTTTTCAGCGGCTTCTTTTGTTGGTGGCTCACCTGGACGCATTACTTTGTAGATTTCTACAAGTGCTTCTTCACGACCAGAAGTCGTATCTGCACGTAAAGAGTCCGCAACAAAAGAACCACGGTCGATGTCATTCGTGAATAGAATATTGAACTGCTTAACGCCACCTTCTGCAATCTTCACCATGATCTCATGGCTCAATACTGTGTTTGCAGCAATGACATCGCCATCTTTTAATGCGATATCTTCAGCAGTGATGCGTTCGTACAAGTACTCATCAGGAACAGGAAGCTTGGTTAAGCCAGATGCTTCCATTTGACGTACATGACGTGCATTAATACGTTTACCTTGTTCAACAATCACTTTGCCGTCAGCATCAGCAATGTCGAATTGAGCCATTTCACCGCGCAGGCGTTCAGGCACAAGGTCAATTTGATAACTACCCATGTCAAGATACACAGGTACTTTTTCGTAGAACATGTCTAGGACTTGTTCGTTGCTATAACCTAATGCACGTAGAACCACAGTCGCAAGCAATTTACGACGACGGTCAATACGTACAAACACAAGGTCTTTGGCATCGAATTCAAAGTCTAACCATGAACCACGATAAGGAATGATACGTGCTGAATAAAGAACTTTACCGCTAGAGTGAGTTTTGCCTTTATCGTGGTCAAAGAATACACCTGGTGAACGATGTAATTGAGACACAATTACACGCTCAGTACCATTGATGACAAAGGTACCATTTTCGGTCATGAGCGGCATTTCACCCATGTACACTTCTTGTTCACGTACGTCTTTAATTGATTTAGTTTCGCGATCTTTGATGATCAAACGAATTTTTACGCGCATTGGTGCTGCATAAGTCGAACCACGTAAAATACATTCACGCACATCAAACTCAGGCTTACCAAGACTATACTCAACAAATTCTAAAGCAGCATTGCCAGAATAACTTTCAATAGGAAAAACTGAACGAAATGCGGCTTGGAGACCGATATCTTCGCGGTTTTTTGGAGTTTTGCCATCTTGTAGGAATGTTCTGTACGAGTCGACTTGAATCGAAAGCAAGTACGGAGCATCCATGACGCTAGGCAATTTACCAAAATTCTTACGGATCCGTTTCTTTTCGGTATATGAGTATGCCATCTGGAGTCCTCGGAAAGTAAACTAAGCCCGCCTGCAGAACGAGCCTAGAAGGAATTACACAGGCCGATATGGCCACCACTTTTTACAAATGCTGCAATTTTTAGTGGTATTAAAACGCTTAGCAATATTTTCAAATATGATAAATATTGGTAAACATTTGATTTTATTGATTTATTATAATAATTGACGGCTTTTACATCAATCAAACAAAAATCGAGCCGATTATTGTAACGCAAAAAGGCTGATGACCCAAGAGCCATCAGCCAAATTTCGGGATCAATTTAAAAATTGACCCCTGGCTAAATTACTTAACAGTAACTGTAGCACCAGTAGTTTCAAGCTTAGCTTTAAGTTCTTCAGCTTCTTCTTTAGAAACGCCTTCTTTAAGAACTTGTGGAGCGCCTTCAACTAAGTCTTTAGCTTCTTTCAAGCCAAGACCAGTAACTTCACGAACTGCTTTAATTACAGCAACTTTGTTCGCGCCGAAAGAAGTCAATTCAACATTGAATTCTGATTGCTCTTCAGCAGCAGCAGCAGCAGGACCAGCAGCTACAGCTACAGCAGCAGCAGATACGTTGAATTTCTCTTCGAAAGCAGAAATAAGTTCAACAAGTTCAAGAACAGTTTTTTCAGCAACTGCGTTTAGGATTTCTTCGTTTGTTAAAGCCATGAGAGTAACTCCAAATGGGTATTGAATGGTGTGTGAATAGATTTAAGCTTATGCAGCTTCTGACTCGTTTTTCTCTTGAAGCGCTGTAAGTAAGCGACCCAATTTCGAAATAGGAGCTTGAAGAACAGATGCAAGCATAGTAAGCGCTTTTTCTTGGTTCGGAAGATTCGCGATAACGCTAATTTCTTCACCTTGATAAAGTTTGCCATCAAATGCAGCAGCTTTAAGTTCAAATGCTTTGTTAGTTTTCGCAAATTCTTCGAACAAACGAGCAGCAGCGCCCATGTCGTCTTCAGAAGTAGAGAAAGCTAAGATTGTTGGGCCAACAAGGTTGTCGTTCAAGATATTGAATTGAGTATCTTGAAGAGCGCGTTTAGCTAGAGTATTACGTACAACACGTGTAGCAACACCTAGTTTACGAGCTTCAACACGAAGAGCAGTTAATTGCTCAACAGTTAAACCTTGGTAGTCAGCAACAACAGCAGCAAATGCAGTAGAAGCAACTTCAGTTACTTCAGCTACGATCTGTTTTTTGCCTTCGATAAGAAGAGCCATTGTAAAACCTCCTAACGGTGATTTATGTGCTTACGCGAAGCACACTCCCAATTCGTTAATCCATCACTGGACTAACACGCGGAGGATGAACAAATCACACCACCGCGTCTACTCGGACTGGACTTTTAAGAAGTGAGTTCCGAAGAACTCCCCTCGCCCGAGGTCTTTGACGCTGATAAACAAATATTTATCAATTCAAAGTTTGCCTAAGTTTGCAAAATACGACGGAGCGTTTCTTGCGTAAAAATCAAAGCAGCGCTTTGATTTTTACTCAGGGCTTTAAAATTCTGTAATAAGTCGAGACTTATTTAGAAACGTTTGCTACATCAACGATCAAACCAGGACCCATAGTTGAGCTCAAAGTGATCTTTTGAATGTATACGCCTTTAGACGTAGCAGGTTTTAAACGTTTCAAGTCAGCAACAAGTGCTTCAACGTTTGAACGAACAGCTTCAGCAGTGAAACCTACTTGACCAATCGCAGCGTGGATAATACCCGCTTTGTCTACGCGGTAACGTGCTTGACCAGCTTTTGCATTTTTAACTGCAGTTGCTACGTCAGGAGTTACAGTACCAACTTTAGGGTTTGGCATTAAGCCACGTGGACCAAGGATCGTACCAAGTTTACCTACAACGCGCATTGCATCTGGAGCAGCAATTACTACGTCAAAGTCAAGGTTACCCGCTTGGATGCTTTCAGCAAGATCGTCAAAACCTACAACGTCTGCGCCTTCAGCTTTAGCAGCTTCAGCAGCAGCGCCTTGAGCGAATACTGCTACACGTACAGTTTTACCAGTACCTGCAGGAAGCGTAGTCGCGCCACGAACAACCTGGTCAGATTTACGAGGATCAACACCTAGGTTTACCGCAACATCCAAAGATTCTTTGAATTTAGGAGCTGGAAGGCTCTCTAGAACTGCAACAGCTTCTTCTAGCGTGTAAACTTTGTGCGCTTCTACAGCAGCTACGATCGCTTTTTGACGTTTAGTTAATTTAGCCATGTCTTAAAGCTCCACTTCCAAGCCCATAGAACGCGCAGAACCAGCAATGGTACGTACACGTGCGTCTAAGTCAGCACCAGTCAAATCTGGTTCTTTAGTAGTCGCAATTTCTTCGATTTGAGCACGAGTCAACTTACCAACTTTAGTTTTGTTAGGTACAGCTGAACCCTTCTGGATACCAGCAGCTTTCTTAAGAAGAACAGCAGCAGGTGGAGTTTTCATGATGAATGTGAACGACTTGTCGTTGTACACAGTAATCACTACAGGAATTGGTAGACCAGCTTCAAGTTTTTGTGTAGCAGCATTGAATTCTTTACAGAATGCCATGATGTTAACACCACGTTGACCTAGTGCAGGACCAATCGGTGGAGATGGATTCGCTTTACCAGCTGGAACTTGCAGCTTGATATAGCCGTCAATCTTCTTAGCCATTTCAAATTACCTCTGGGTGCAAACGCCGATGAAGGCTCCCCAATGATTTCAAGTAACGATAACCGTTACAACAACAATGCCCAATCCATAACAAATCGGGCGTTTTCCAACCAACTTAAATTAGTTCGCTTTTTCGACTTGGCGAAATTCGAGCTCAACCTGAGTTGGTCGATTGAATACATTAATGGTCAACGTTAAACGCGACTTCTCGTATTGAACTTCTTCCACCACGCCTTTAAAGTCGGTGAATGGACCATCAATAACAAGTAATTCTTCACCTGGTTCAAACATCGTCTTAGGACGAGGTGCTTCACCAGTATTGCGTACACGTGCAAGAATCGCATCAGCTTCTTTTTGCGTAATTGGAGCCGGTTTTTCAGCCGTACCACCAATAAAACCTAATACTTTTGGACATTCTTTAACAATGTGCCAAGTATCATCATTCATTTCCATTTCAACTAATACATAGCCAGGAAAGAATTTACGCTCTGATTTACGCTTCTTGCCATCCTTCATTTCTACGACTTCTTCAGTCGGAACCAGGACTTCACCAAAGCTATCGGCTACAGCGCTACGCTGGATTCGATCATTAAGCGAGCGTAACACCTGTTTTTCATAACCTGAATAGGCATGAATAATGTACCAACGTTTCATAGCTCTCTTACCCGATAATAAACTTCATTAACCAGCCTAAAATGTAATCAAAACACCATAAAACTATGGAAGCGATTACAACAACCGCAAGAACATGCCAAGATGTGGTCACTGTTTCCTGCTTGGTCGGCCAAGTCACACGACGTAACTCAATTCGCGCATCTTTCAACAAACGAACAAAGCCTTTGCCTTGATGGGTGGCGTATAATAAACCTAAAGCCACTACGATACAAGCCAAAATCACACAAACGCGTACAGCAACATTATTCGCAGGTGCCCAATACGCTGGCAAATACTGACCCGCCATGGCCGCACCGACTAATAAAATCAATGCGATAACCCATAGAACTATATCTAAAGGAGAACCAGAATTAACAACTTCAGCAGAATTATTTCTTTGTGGAATTGGCGCTTCGCTTAATGCGTCACGCGATTTATCATTCGACATTTTTGTACTCGTCGTAGGCTTCGCGACTTATTATATGACAATTTAACCAGCATCAAGTTTTTTTTTAAAAAAATGGCAGGCCAGGAGGGACTCGAACCCCCAACATTCGGTTTTGGAGACCGACGCTCTACCAATTGAACTACTGACCTATAATACAAATCGGGAACCAAAGTCCCCGACCTGTAGTTTCAACTTATCGTATTATGCAGTTACTTTAGCAACAACACCAGCACCAACTGTACGACCACCTTCACGGATCGCAAAACGTAGACCTGGGTCCATTGCGATTGGGTGGATCAATTCTACTGACATTTCAACGTTGTCACCAGGCATTACCATTTCCACGCCTTCTTGTAATTGGATTGCGCCAGTTACGTCAGTTGTACGGAAATAGAATTGTGGACGGTAACCGTTAAGGAATGGAGTATGACGGCCACCCTCTTCTTTAGAAAGTACGTATACTTCTGCGTCGAATTTAGTATGCGGCTTGATTGTACCTGGTTTAGCAAGTACTTGACCACGTTGAACGTCTTCACGTTTAGTACCACGTAGAAGAACACCACAGTTCTCGCCAGCACGACCTTCGTCAAGCAATTTACGGAACATTTCAACGCCAGTTACAGTTGTTTTAACTGTATCTTTAATACCAACAATTTCAACTTCTTCGCCAACTTTAACGATACCAGCTTCAACACGGCCTGTTACTACAGTACCACGACCTGAAATTGAGAATACGTCTTCGATTGGCATCAAGAATGCTTTGTCGATCGCACGTTCTGGTTCAGGAATGTAAGAATCAAGCGCAGCAACCAATTCGATTACAGCAGATTCGCCATACTGACCTTGGTCACCATTAAGTGCAGCAAGCGCTGAACCACGGATGATTGGAGTGTCATCACCTGGGAAGTCATAAGTAGAAAGAAGTTCACGAACTTCCATTTCTACCAATTCAAGCAATTCTTCGTCATCAACAAGGTCACACTTGTTAAGGAATACAAGAATGTAAGGTACACCAACCTGACGAGAAAGAAGGATGTGTTCACGAGTCTGTGGCATAGGACCATCAGTCGCAGCACATACAAGGATCGCGCCGTCCATTTGAGCAGCACCAGTGATCATGTTTTTAACATAATCGGCGTGACCTGGACAGTCTACGTGCGCGTAGTGACGAGTTGGAGAATCGTATTCTACGTGTGAAGTATTAATGGTAATACCACGTGCTTTTTCTTCTGGTGCAGAGTCAATTGCTGCGTAATCTTTAGCTTCACCGCCGTAAGTTTTTGCACAAATTGTTGCAATTGCAGCAGTTAAAGTTGTTTTACCATGGTCGACGTGACCAATTGTACCCACGTTTACGTGTGGCTTATTACGTTCAAACTTAGCCTTAGCCATGATGATCTTCCTCGTTTACGTCGAACACGGTCTTAAACAACTCAGCTTCGACAGGTCGCCTAAAAAACTAAACACCCAATACTTGAAAAGCAGACTAATAAGCCTGCTTTTTAAAAACTTTGTGACCAAGTCACTAAACTGTATATCTGGAGCTCTTATCCAGATTTGAACTGGAGACCTCTCCCTTACCAAGGGAGTGCTCTACCACTGAGCTATAAGAGCAATAAAATATTCGATGGAGCGGGAGACGAGGGTCGAACTCGCGACATGCAGCTTGGAAGGCTGCCGCTCTACCAACTGAGCTACTCCCGCATTATTGGTACAACCACACTGTATCGAATTTCTTAAATTGGTGGTGAGGGAAGGATTCGAACCTTCGAAACTTTCGTAGCGGAGTTACAGTCCGCCCCCTTTGACCGCTCGGGAACCTCACCACATACACTTATTTCAGTGTCACTCTTCAACTTAACCATTCAAACCTCTAAGATGGTGCCGGCACACGGATTCGAACTGTGGACCTACTGATTACAAGTCAGTTGCTCTACCAACTGAGCTATGCCGGCGTTTCTTAGTGTTTCGTACGTTTCGTATCGGAACGGTGTGCAGTTTAGCAAAACTTGAAATCCGCGCAAGTGTTTTTTTCAAAAAAACCGTCAAAAACTCATAAAATCAATCCATTTGATGATAATTCAACCGCTTTGATCACTGCGCGAGCTTTTATCTGGGTTTCATTCCACTCAGATTCAGGATTTGAGTCTACCACCAGCCCCGCTCCTGCCTGTACATAGACCTTATTTTCACGAATCACACAGGTACGAATGGCAATCGACATGTCCATTTCACCATGCCAGCCTAAATAACCCACAGCACCACCAAAAACACCGCGTTTTACTGGCTCAACCTCATCAATAATCTCCATGGCACGGATTTTCGGCGCACCAGAAAGCGTGCCTGCCGGGAAAGTGGCTTTAAAAACATCCAAGGCATCGACATCATCGCGAACTTCACCCTGTACATTGGAGACAATATGCATCACATGTGAATAACGCTCGATCACCATTTGATCAGTAACTTTCACTTTGCCAATTTTTGACACACGTCCGACATCATTTCGCCCCAAGTCAATCAGCATTAAATGTTCAGCAATCTCTTTCTCATCCGAAAGCAAGTCTTGCTCAAGTGCCAAATCTTCTTCTTTGGTCTTGCCACGTGGGCGTGTACCGGCCAGTGGACGTACCGTGGCAATGCCATTTTCCAGACGTGACAAAATTTCAGGAGAAGAACCGACAATATGGAAGGGTTTTTTATTGTCTAAGGTTTGCCCTTGCACCAAAAACAAATACGGCGATGGATTGAGATGACGAAGCGCACGATAAACCTGTAAAGGCTCACCATCAAAATCAGACACCATACGATGACCCGGCACCACTTGCATCACATCGCCTGCACGAATGTATTCTTTGACCGTTTCAATCGACTCAAGGTACTTTTCTTTGCCTGTGAGGGATTCAAAATGCGGTGCCGTATGTTTTTTCGCTTGCAGGCTAATCGGTTGGGCTAATAATGCTTCCAGGTCATCTAATTGTTGTTGTGCCTTAGCATAGGCATCTGGGTCGTTGACATCAGCATGCACAATTAAGAATAAAGTGTCTTTCAAGTTATCAAATACAATCACTGTTTTAGACAACATCATCCAGATATCCGGCAAACCCACTGGATCGGCTGCTGGCACATTGGTTAAACGCGGCTCGATGTAACGAACTGAATCATAGCCAAAGTAACCAACCAAGCCACCGGTAAAACTCGGCAAGGCTGGCAAGTCCTTTTGCGTTGGCACATGGAACTGGGCTTGAAAATCGCGGATATATTGAAATGGATCACTACAGGCTTGGGTTTCAATTGAACCATCGGCTTGTTGAATAGTTAAAACACTTTCATTGCATGAAAAAACAGTGGATTCACCCAAGCCAATAATGGAATAACGCGCCCAGTTTTCCCCGCCTTCAACCGATTCAAACAAATATGCTTGTTGATGGTCTTTAAGACGTGCAAACACTGAAAGTGGTGTTTCGGTATCAGCTAAACGCTGACGATAAACAGGAATAAGGTTGTAACCGTCAGATTTTAAGCTGTCGAATTGAATTTGAGTGGTCATGAGGATTCTCTATGTTTTCGATATGGGCGGGTTTTAAGTTCGTTTTGGTATTATCTGACTTAGTGTCGCCATCGAAAAACCATACAATTTCTCATTCCAATATCCTTACTTTTAAATTATTTCGCGAGTAATTCTGTTAAATCATCAACCACTTGTTGTGGCTGGCAATCATGAATATCTTCACCATGATTATAGCCATAGCTCACCACAATACAATCCACTCCTGCACGTCGTGCTGCTTCGACATCATTACTGGAATCGCCCAGCATCAATACCTGTTCTTTTGCTAGCTGATATTCATCAACACAATAAAGTAACTGACGTGGATGCGGTTTGCGTTCTTCAAAACGATCGCCACCAATGACGTCGACAAAATATTTGCTTAAACCCAAAGATTCCACAATCATGCGCGCAGGCTGTTCTGGCTTGTTGGTCACACAGATCATTTGTTTATTATTACTTAAACCCCATTCAAGAAAATCCACCACCCCATTAAAAGGCTGGGTATCCACACATGGCTCGGCATTATAAATTCTTAAAAAAGTCTCTAATAATTGTTGATGTTGCGCCGGATCAACCTGTCCGGTTAAATACTGCAAAGTGCTATGACAAAAAAGGGAGGTGCCTTTACCTACCCAAGTCCGAACCTGTTCTTCAGTCACATCCGGTAATTGCAAAACATTCAGGCTCATATTCATGGCACGATATAAATCAGATGCGGAATCCACCAAGGTGCCGTCCAAGTCAAATAAAATAAGTTCACGACTTGCCAATTTTGCTACAGACATCTTCTTCCTCTCATAATTTATCTCATACAACGACATTCGCCTAAATAATTAAGGCATGCGATTGCATGCCTTAATTGTAGGTCGTGCAGACACTTATTTAAAGAATAACCATGCGATGATTGCAAGGATAATCAATGCAATAATGGTCATTAAGCCAACCGATGCATTTTTTTGCTCTTCTTTGGCTTTCTCTACACGCGATACCGGTGCGTCAACGGCTATTGGTGCTTGCTTCTCTGGAATGGCACTTAAGTCCACACCTTCAGGAATTGGAGCAG
The DNA here is from genome assembly GCF_013004315.1 of Acinetobacter sp. ANC 5378. NCBI lineage: Bacteria > Pseudomonadati > Pseudomonadota > Gammaproteobacteria > Moraxellales > Moraxellaceae > Acinetobacter > Acinetobacter sp. ANC 5378. The sequence continues at coordinate 74,150 of NZ_JABERK010000011.1, read as the reverse complement.
GTTTTGGCACACCCACATTGGTTGGCATGCCATCACGTGTCACATTGACACTGCTATCACGCTCTTTCAGTTCAGGCATGCCTTGGTCATTCATGTGTTGCGCAACTGTTTTAGATGCTTCCTCCGCTTCTGCGGCTGCAGTTTCAGAAACAGCAACGGCTTCTGAAGGCTGCTCAACAGCAGGAATCTCTTCTGTTTCTGCCACTACAGGTTCAAGCGCAACTGCAGCTGATTCAATTACGACACGTGCAATGTCTTTTGCAGGTTCCAGTACCGAAAACTTCAGACTGGCAAACTGAACAATATCGCCTTGTTTCAACAAGGTTTCATGTTCAATCCGTAAATCATTGACGAATGTGCCGTTAGATGAATTTAAATCCTGCAGCCACAAGGCCTGCTCTTTCAGCAAGAAAGCCGCATGCTTGCGTGAGATTTCCCCGGCTTGCAATACAATATCTGCGCTCTGATGACGACCGACCAACATATCACGGTCGATGCTAATTTCTTGTCCCGTCAATTCACCGGTAATTGCTTGTATTTTCCAAGTCATGAAATGCACTTCTCTTTGCGATTTTTTCTCATCATATCACGGCAAATCTGCAATTCTTTACACACTCTGTTAAGAAGCTGATCGAATCGTGGTCGTAGTTACGGTGTTTTTAGTTCTTTCAACCTCAGATTTGGGTACTTGGATCACTTGCCTTTGTACCATTGGCTCAATTGCCACAGGGGTGGTAACCGTAGCGGCATTGGACTTATTTTGCCCACCTGAGGGTACAGTTTGATAACCCGGTACTTTTGCAGCTGAAGGCGTTACCGGTAGACGTTGTTGATAAATATCATCCACATTTTCTGGTAACTTCGAGAAAGTCCCATCCTGATCCATCGCCAACTGCAAGCTATACAACTGACTGTAACGTTGCTGAGACAAACGCTTCACATCTTTAGCATCACCAACAATGGTGGGATGGATAAAGACCAGTAAATTGCGTTTTTCATTGGATTTAACATCAGATCTAAACAAACGCCCTATCCCCGGAATAGCACCCAAACCCGGCACAGACTGGCGACCCTGAAGAGAATTATCCGAAATCAAACCGCCTAAAACGATGGTTTGACCATGCTCAGCCAAAATCGAGGTTTTTATTGCGCGTTTACTGGTGACCAAATCCTGTGCCTGACCACGATCACGGGCTACAGCAGAAACTTCCTGCTCCACTTCTAAACGGACTGAGCCACCCTCACCAATATGCGGCACCACTTTTAAAGTCACACCAACATCTTTACGTTCAACCGTAGTATACGGATTGATGCCGGCTGTGGTGGTCGCAACGGAACCTGTGACAAAAGGTACGTTCTGTCCCACCACAATATACGCTTCTTCATTGTCCATGGTCACAATGGATGGCGTGGAGAGTAAATTGGACTTGGTTCTACTGTTTAGTGCCTGAATCAGTGCGCCATAAAGTTTACGCGAACCATTACTACCTTCTTTATAATCAGCAAGAACCAATGAAGTGCCTTTTAACCCGGCTGCTGCAGCACCTAAACCGGCAGACCCACCCGTTAAATAGCCACCTGCCAGGCTGGCTAGACTTGCCCCTGCATTATCAAAGCTAATTAATCCAATGCCGCTGCTTAAGTCACCCAAGGCCCATTGCACACCAAGTTGATCGGCATCACTTCCCTCAACCTCAATGATGGCCGCCTCAATGAGCACCTGTTGACGACGGATATCCAGTTGCTGAATGGCGGATTCGATTTCACGCATCAATTGTGGATCAGCTTTCACCACCAATGCATTCTGGCTGTCATCGGCAATAATACTGATGCCATTGCCATTAAAACTGGTGATACTATTTTGATTATTATTACTCGACCCACCACCCAAGTTAATACTTGGGGTTGAAATATTTGATGAGCCACTGCTTGAATTATTCGAGTTATTACTGCTGAGATTATTCATCGCATTATTACCGTTCGACGATGAACTGTTCGAATTTGATGAACTGGAAACCGCCTGACCGGTGACCAAGCCTTGTAAAATTTCCGCCAGACTTTTCGCACTGGCATATTTTAAACGAAAGACTTTGAGTCCACCCAAACGATCTGCAGCAGGCACATCCAGCATTTCAATCATTTGACGGATACGCTTACGCGTTGCAGTATCGCCTTTCAGCACAATCCGGTTGGTTCGTGTATCGGCAATGATGCGGATCCGTGAGCCTTTTAAATCTCGTGCTGCTCCAGTCGAACTCATTGATTCGAGCAAACCAATCATTTCTTCCGCTTGACTCGACTGCAGTGTCACAGTCTCGATATCGTTTTGCCCAGTACCATCTAAATTACGGATAATGGTTTCAAGCTGATAAATATTATTGGCACGGTCTGAAACAATCAGGGCATTGGTCCCCGCAACCGCTGATAAATGCGCGAACTGCGGCATTAAAGGGCGAATCGCAGGAATCAAGTCATTGGGATTGGTATTTTCCAGCCAAATTACCCGAGTTACAATCTGATCACCCGTGGCACGTTGCTTGGCATCATAAGGAATACCGGAACTTTTAACATTGCTATCAGGTACCAGTTTGATGGTATTGCCCGAAGGAATCGCCACCACGCCATTCACATTTAATACACCAAGAAATAACTCGTAAACTTCAGCTTTATTTAAGGGTTTATTCGAAATGACCGTCACATTGCCACGTACACGTGGGTCTACAGCAAAATTCTTCCCGGTAATATCTGCCACTTCATTAATAAATGCGGTTAAATCAGCGTCACGTAAATTGATTTTCCATGTCTGTGCATGGCTTGCAGTGTTCACCATAGCAATAAGTGGTGCAGCTGCAAATAAGGTCCAAACTGAACGATGATGATTAAATAAAGCCATAAAATTCCGTGCTTCCTAACCCTATAATGTGACAATGCATCACTTAAAAATTCTGTTGTATGGTCATCACTTGATCACCACGCTTTATTTCCAATTTAACCTGACCTTCGCGTCTCGCCTGTTCCAGCAATTGGGCATCGCTTTGTCCCTGCCCTACAGCCTGTCCATTTAAAGACATAATCCGGTCACCCGGTTGCAAACCCAGCTTGCTGCGTAATGCTGCAGGAGTTCTTGAAGTGACTTCATAGCCCCCACTTGCCGCATTAACCCCCATATCTTTTAAATATTGTTCACGGTCTTCCTGTATTTTTTGTACTGCTTGCCCCAGAGCACTATTTTCCTGACTCGGCGCAGCTTGATTGGTTTGACTCGATTGATGATTTGAGTTTGAAGCATTCACTACAGGTTGAACGATAGTTTGATCCAGTCCATTTTCAATCCTTTTAAATGGTAACTCTCGGGTCGTACCATTGTTTTGGCGTAATACCACACGATCCCAATACACTTCAGCCAACTGGTAAGAGGTCGTATCAATACTTTCTCCCACCCGATAGCGATCTGCCACGTCATTTACTTTAATCACTGCAGAAGAAAATTGACTCGGGAAACCCACCACCACACCCTGCAATACAAGGTTTATGTTCTCGTCCGCAGCAGCGCTCTTTCCAGCTTCTTGAAACAGTGCAAATGAAGATAGATTAGGGACTTGGGGTTGTTGTGAGCCTAATTCCACCCGCTCTAAATGTATCACTTGAGGAGGAGCCATCAACAACCAAAAAATACTCGCCAACTTCCAGCATAAATATAAAATCAGCAGTGCCAGTAATATCGGTGCAGCACGATCTGCCTGTTTCCAATTTAACTGTTGAATTTTTTCGATCCATTCATTCATTAGAAGCCACCTTTAAACAAAGGTTGGCGCGAACTAATGACATAGGTATCTAAACCCGCTTTACCTTTATAGGAAGCAATATTCATTAATAAACGTTGTGTCAATTGCACATCAAGCATCAAACTTGGATCCAGCTCTAAAGCAATCAGCTTTTGATCACGCTGGTCACGAAGATCAAACATCAGCTTGTTATTTTCATCTGATAGTTTTCCTTTCAATGACGGCATATTCATTCGATCCTGTCGCTGAGCATAGCTATAAATCAACTCACCACCCGCCCACTGCAATTGACCATCTGCCTGGGAAAAACCCTGCTCTTTTTTATAGTTAAAATCGATATCCTGCAATTGAATCGCATTTGTAGGCCACTGCCAATCCACCATATTTTTTAATGTTTCATGTGCAATTTGGCCATTCAAATCTTGGATCATGACTTTCTTGCCCAAGCCATAACCTATAACCCCATCAAGCTGGGTATGCCCATTATGAACTTCGACATGTGCCCCTAAACGCAGCAAAAACAGATCCAATGGCCGTGTTTTCCAACTTAACGACCCTCTTAGATTCCCTTTATGCCAATCTGCTTGCCCCTGCCAAATATTACCGCTTACATTTTGCAAGACCTGGTTGTTTTTATAAAATTTTGAAATGAACCAAGCCGCTGGAATTTGGAGTAATACAAACAGAAAAAAAACGATGATGGCAAAGATCCACCACGTGATGTATTTGGGTTTCTTTATCATCCCACCACGACCAACATATCTATTCTTCTTCCCTGAGCCACGATATTATATTTCTATACACATTATGCACACTTTTTCCACAACGCCAATTCAAAGATATAAAAAAACCAAGCATATATGCTTGGTTTTTTTAGCCTAATCCAACTGGATGACAATCTAATGAATTCTAAAATCAGATGAGGAAGTCTTCCAGTTTTGCACCGCTTTCCAGTTCAGCAACCAACCAACGTGGCTGTTTACCGCGACCCGTCCAAGTCTCAGATGGATTGTTTTTACTACGGTAACGTGGCTCTACAGATTTACGTGTGCTTTTTTTGCGTTTAGTTGCACCAAACTCCAAGATTTGTTCAATCGTCAAACCTACTTTATCTGCAATCTCTAAAATTTGCTGATAAGCATCTTCAACAGCTTGATCTTTTTTAGAAGCAATTAATGCTTCAGCTTCAATTTGTAGACGCTTTAACTCTTCAACAGATAAATTACTAATGTCCGGCATCATATTAACTCCCAAGAATAGATTTTATATATTATTTATTCAAACTCGATCATAATATTTTTATTATCTAAAATATTCAATACAAAAATTTAAATAAATAACAATATTTAAAAGGATTTCACACATTTATATATCTCTATATTTATTTATGAAACCTTTTTTAATAGTTTTAAATTTAATGATTTATGATCATCTCAATTTCAGTCACTTTTTCTCGAATCACAGCAGGTATTTCAGTTTTATTCATATTTTCTTTATTTACACAAACGATGACCGCTTCACTCAATGCAACTACCGTTTGTTGTGCCTCACTCCATAATAAATAACTCATACGCAGTGCACTATTACGCATTTCCTCAACACGTACACCAATTTCAAGCTGGTCTGGATAAAATACCGGACGAATATATTTGCACTGATTTGATGCAACCACCGTATAAACATCTTGTTGAAAAATATTAAGTTCATCCATATAACGAATGCGAGCACTTTCAATATAACGATAATACATGACGTTATTTACATGCCCAAAGGCATCCATATCACCCCAAGCGACTGACTGCTCATAAATAACAGGATAATCCGACAGGGTTAACATTTATTTGGCCTCATATTTTTATTTCAACAAAATTTGCATTATTTTCAAATATTAAATTTAACTGCTTAATTAAATCATCCTGACCTTTTAAAGTAGATTTAATTCTTAAATAATTCATCATTACATTATCTGGGTATAGTTCAAGCAATTTATCCGCTTCAGCATAACGTGCGGTTGCATCGTATATATGCCATTTTGCAAAGGTAAACACCGGCAAAGAAGGATATTTATTTTCCCAATAGTCAATTCGTTGCTCAACCCTTAAATAATCAGGGTTTTGTTTCAATAATTGCTGTTGAAACCATAAATAAAAAACGTCTTGATTAAACTGCTCATCTAACAAATGTAATGCCAAGTCTTCATGTTGCCGACTCATTTCTGGCATACGAGATAACAGCTTTAACCATAAAGTTTTTATCTCATAATTGCGACTATAAATTTGATCTTGCAAGTCTAAATAACGTTGTTGTAAATTTTCCAAATCCTCAACATCAGCTTGATCAAAATCAAGCAATAACTGTTGCAACCATTCCTGTTTGGTTTCGGTGCCTAAATGACCATATTTTGTCGAACGCAAATACACCCATGGAAATTGAAGGGCAAACTTCCCCCATAGCGCTGTTAAGCGTAAATCATAGGCACTTTTGACATCCTTTAACCACGGTGAAAGCTCATGCTGATTTAAAAACTCAAGATGTGTTAAGGCTTGCTCTCCATCATTTTGAGCCAGATAGATTTCAATGCGTTGGATTTCAGCCAATTCAAATGCCATGGCATTGCTTTGATTTAAGATTGCAAGCGCTTGTGGATATTGCTGCTGCATCCAATACAATCGCGAAGCAATAATGCCTTTTAATAAACCCGATTGTGAAAATACCCCTCGAATAAATTCATGCTGGTCTTTAGCTGCCTCTAATAACCACACCACGGCCAACTGTTCATAGGGATGTAAATTTTTAAAATTAAAAACAGTTTCTAGCTTTCTTTGTTCTCGGGTTAAATAACGCTTGATCGCCAACCATAGCAATTGAATCATTAAGCTCAGGCAGGCCAGAAAAATAAAAATGACCCAGATGTTGGTTTGAATTTGCCATTCACGCCAATATAAATAAACATAACCTGCACCATAACCATAACTTAAAACACTTAATCCGGCGATTATAATCAAGCTGATAAAAGCATAGGCAAGTAAAACCTGTTTCATTGATTCATCACCCCAATAATGCACGCGTATTTAAACTTGGCGTCGGAACAACAGTAAATCCTTTTATTTTTTGGATATTCTGAATCAGTTGGCGTGATTTCTTATCCGGTATTTGATTTAACAATTGGATAATTTCAGTCAGCGATTCTTGATATTCTAAATATTGACCTTGCTGTAAAGCCTGATGCGCCAATAATAATCGGAGCTGTGCCTCTTTTAAAATCAATGGACGTTGCATTAAAGCGACGGCAGGTTGTTTTGCAGGCTCAATCACCAGCCAGCGCTGCCAAAAATATTTACTTTGGGGTTGGCTTGAACTTAATTGTGGCGTATTTATTTCTTGGGTTAGTGCTTGATCCAGTTGGTGTATTAAATCATCCACTTTTGTCTGCTGCGCTACTCGGGCACTTGCAAACTGCTGAATCACCTGCTGATCTTTTAAAATCACCTGATGCAAACTTTGCTTCAGTGAAGCTGCTAAAGCATATTGCTCCAAATTGCGATCTAAATACATTAACTTATCTAAGGCTTCATTTAATTTTTGCTGTTTCAGCATAAATTCAATCAAATCCAGCTGCTGTTTAATCACTACAATTGGATCAATGCTTGATGCTTCGATGGTTTTTAAATCATGTTCTGCTTGAGCACCTTGCACTACTACCCCACCCTCAGCATTCACATGACGCTGCAAAGCCACAAGTTGATCATTTAAATTTGCATTGCTTTGTTCAATACGATGCAGGCTGCTGCTTAATTCTGTTTGTTGTGCAGAGATATTAAATACCTCATAACTTAATTTTATAATCCAGAGCAAACTTAAAATGAGTAATAAAATGAGAATTTTCTTCATGTGTTCCCTTGCACAACAACAATCTGCTGCAAAATTGAATCTGTTTTTAAATCAGGTAATCGCGTGATATTAAAACATGCTAATTGATTTTTTTTATAATCCGAAACAACTTGATACAAGCGCTCACCGAGAACAAAGTAATGCCCTTTTTCAATAATCGCTTCTTGACCTTGCATCAACTTAATCCAGTTTAGCCAGCTCGCTTCACTGCTCACCACCATTGCATACTCTGGTTCTTGTTCCAATAAAGGCAATATATCGGGAAGATTCTGCTGAGTGAGTAAAGGACAACGGCGCTCATACAAAATAAAATTTAAAATATGCATGCCTTGCTGTTTTAACTGATCCATCATAAATGGACGCCCCCCCTCACCACGCCAAAAAGCGGTGCACGTTCCAGCATTCATGCTTTTAAGCATTGGAAGTTGCAACATCCCTTCTGATGTTTCAACCAAAGGCACTTCAGCAGCAATTCCATAAGTCGCTAAAGCTTGCGCCGTAGTTTCACCTACCGCAATCCACTGGATCTGCCGAAGCTGATTTAAGTTAATCGAGGCTTGTTTAAAATAATCCATGCCTATTTGAACCGCAGTCGGACTCACCACCACGATCACCTGAGCAGACAGCAACTGCTGATACAACTCAGATAATGCCACTGACCAAGGTCGAGCCACCAATTCCAGTAAAGGTAAATCCAAAACAGGAACTTGAGCCATACGTAAGGTATGACTCAATTTTTCCGCACGATCTTGAGGACGGGTATTAATAAACAGCATATTAATAGAGAGCTTTAAGCAAATCACCCGCGCCTTGTTCCAGCAATTGCTGTGCGAGACTCACCCCCAACTGTTCAGCTTGTTCTGGAGTGCCACTGAGTTCAACTTTTAACAGGGTTAAACCATCTACACTCCCCACACGGCCTTCTATATGGAGTTGCCCTTGATTTAAAGTGGCATATCCTGCAATTGGTACTTGGCAACCGCCTTCTAAATAGGCATTGAAAGCGCGTTCTGCACGAACACAAACATCGGTTTCATCATGTAAAAGCGGTAAAATAAGATCAAGTACCGCTTGGTCTGTCGCACGACATTCCAAGCCGAGTGCGCCCTGTCCAACTGCTGGCAAACTAATTCCAGGTTGCAGGGTATGGCGAATACGTTCAGCCAAACCCAAGCGTTTTAAACCCGCACTCGCCAAAATAATGGCATCGTACAAACCTGAATCCAGTTTCGATAAACGCGTTCCGACATTACCGCGCAAATCAATAATATTTAAATCAGGACGTTGTTTTAAAATCTGGGATTTACGGCGTAGGCTTGAAGTCCCGACTTTTGCACCCTGTGGTAATTCATCAAAACTGTGATAGGTATTGGAGACAAAAGCATCCAGAGGATCTTCACGTTCACAAATCACCGGCAAGCTCAAACCTTCAGGCAAAGCCATAGGTACATCTTTCATCGAATGAACAGCCAAATCTGCACGACCATCCAGCAATGCTGCTTCTAACTCTTTAACAAATAAACCTTTACCACCAATTTTTGCCAAAGGCGTATCCAGGATTTTGTCACCCTGAGTCACGAAGGTTACCAACTCAACTTTAAGATCAGCATGCAATGCCTCTAAACGGGCACGAATATGTTCAGCCTGCCATAAGGCAAGTGGGCTTTGTCGAGTTGCAATCTTCAAAATCTTCATAAATTTTAGAAACAGTCAATGTAAGTACGTTATTCTAAACTTAACGTGCTGACTTGAAAATGCAAGTGAATTTGCACAGTTGTTGTCACCAAAATCATGAAAAGAGATTTACATTTTTTGTATTCGTTCTCTTAAATTGGGTAAATGACGTCGGCTGACCGCCAGGCGCTCCTCCAATTCACGACAACGCACCTGGTACTGCCCCGAACTAATCACTTCAAGTCCGTCTAGAAAATGCACTGAAACCAAGGCATTACGATGAATTCTAACAAATTGGTCGCCAAATTCATTTTCCAGGTCTTTTAAAGTTTCATCAATCAGTACACTGCCATTTTTATGGCGTACCGTGACATATTTTTGATCTGCTAAAAAATAATAAATATTTTCTACAGGAACCAGCTCTACCCCACGGTAGGTTTTCGCCACAATTTGATGGCGTTTTATATTGATTTCGTTCATATCTTCTTTTTGTTTTAAAGTGCTCATTTGTGCTTGAGTCAGTTTGGTTAAATGATCTAAAACCTGTTGTAATTCTTGCTGCATCACCGGTTTTAATAGATAGCCTTCTGCATGCGACTTAAATGCATCCAAAGCATGTTCATCATAAGCAGTACAAAAAATAATCGCGGGCATAGGTTCTAGCTGACGCAAATGCTGGGCACAGCTTAAACCATCCATTTCAGGCATTTGAATATCTAACAACACGACATCTGGCTCATAAAACTGAACCATATCAATCGCCTGTTGACCATGAGTTGCGGTTGCAACCACTTGATGTCCCAGTTGTGTGACTAAACGTGATAAGCGCTCTACAGCGAGAGGTTCATCATCACAAATCAGGATGTCCATTTTTCCTCCTTTCACAGTTACCATGATTTTTTTTATAGGTTAACTATGATTTTTTATTTATATCGATATTGCACAACTGTGGTAAATATTCCCTTTCCCGCATATGTCTGAAAGATCACAGTCCGTCCATAATAAGCCTCTAGACGCTGTTTCACATTTTCAACTGCAATACCATTTCCTTGTCGTATATTTATTTTATCCTGTGTATGGGGGTTAGTAATGACTATATTGACTTGATTTTGCAATATTTCAACCAATATGCTTATCGTACTCTTTGTTAAAAATTTTTCAACTCCATGAAAAATACTATTTTCCACTAAAGGTTGTAAAGTTAATAACGGAATTTGTATCTGAGAAAATAGAACTTCATCGTCATATTTCCACTCTACGCTTAAACGATCCCCCAAACGCATCTGCTCAATGGCCAAATAATGCTGACATAATTCAATTTCATCTTTTAAGCGAACCAGTTTAAGTTCTTTAAAACTCGCACGAAATAGCCGTGATAAATTCAGTAACATTTGCTCTGCTTTATCCGGATCAATGGTAATTAAACTGATTACCGTATTTAAACTGTTAAACAGAAAATGCGGATGAATTCGCGCTTGCATGGCCTGAATACGTGCATGTAATTCACTATTTTGCTGGCGTGCCCATTGCTCGCGTAAATACAGATAACGGAAACAGAAGGTCCCGATCAGCACGCCATAACTGAGATGCAGCAACACTCCATCCAGTAAAACATCAAGATTTAAATTATGGATTTGAAAATTTTGTCCAAAATAAATCAAACCATTCAGCACGATGGTGGTCAATAAAACAATCATTTGCAACAGAATGAAGCCGACAGATAAGACTTGCCCAAAACTTAAATGCTGAATTTTTTTCTGAAACAGCTCAACCAATGCGACAAAAGCCAGCAAAACCCAGTTGATGAACAACATATACTGCAATAAACGCCCTACACTTAAGGCCGTCCAGGATTGTGCTTCTGCCAAAGCTAAAATCATCGCCAAAATATTACTGGCAATAAATAATTCGATTAAATGTTGCCAACGCCCTATTTTCGTAAAAAAATAAGTGTATGGTTTATTTCCCTGTGTATCAGCAAAACTTTGCTCGTCTTGTCCTTCGGCAAGTGAACCTGAATTTGTTATACTGTTTTTAGTTCTAATGCTTTTTATCCTATTGAGCCGACATGACCACATCTTCTAATTCCTCAAATCCGTCACAAACCCAAACTTCGGGTATGTGGGGCGGTCGTTTCTCTGAAGCGACGGACGCTTTTGTTGCTGAATTTACAGCATCTGTACAATTTGACCAACGCTTTTATAAACAAGATATTGCAGGCTCTATTGCACATGCAACCATGCTTGCAAAAGTTGGCGTACTTACCGAGCAAGAACGTGACGATATCATCACTGGTTTGACTGCGATTCAAGCTGATATTGAATCGGGTAACTTTGAATGGCGCGTTGATCTGGAAGATGTCCACATGAACATTGAGTCTCGTCTGACTCAGCGTATTGGCATCACCGGTAAAAAATTACATACTGGTCGCAGTCGTAACGACCAGGTTGCAACCGATATTCGTTTATATGTACGTGACGAAATTGATGCTATTCTAAAATTACTGGAAAAATTACAAAAAGGTATTTTAGGTTTAGCTGCTAAAAATACCACTACGATTATGCCAGGCTTCACTCATCTGCAAACGGCTCAGCCTGTGACTTTCGGTCACCATTTGATGGCGTGGTTTGAAATGCTGGTACGTGATTCTGAGCGCTTAATTGACTGCCGTAAACGTGTGAATCGTCTACCATTAGGTTCTGCTGCTTTGGCAGGTACAACTTACCCAATCGAACGTGAATACACAGCACAGCTTTTAGGCTTTGAAGCGGTTTGCGAAAACTCGCTGGATGCAGTGTCTGACCGTGATTTCGGTATTGAATTCAATGCTGCTGCGTCTTTAATTATGATGCATTTATCACGTATGTCTGAAGAAATGATTCTTTGGACTTCTGCGCAGTTCAAGTTTGTGAATATTCCAGATCGTTTCTGCACCGGTTCTTCAATTATGCCGCAGAAGAAAAACCCGGATGTTCCAGAATTGATTCGTGGTAAAACCGGGCGTGTTTATGGTGACTTAATGAGCTTATTAACGCTGATGAAAGGTCAACCATTGGCATATAACAAAGACAACCAAGAAGACAAAGAACCATTATTTGATGCAATTGATACCGTTCGTGGTTCATTGATGGCCTTTGCCGACATGATTCCTGCATTGGTTCCAAATATCGAAATCATGCGAGAAGCAGCACTTCGTGGTTTCTCGACTGCAACCGATCTTGCCGATTACCTGGTTAAAAATGGCGTGGCTTTCCGTGATGCACATGAAATTGTCGGTAAAGCGGTTGCATTGGGTGTTCAAGAAGCTAAAGACTTGTCTGAACTGACACTTGAACAACTGCAACAGTTCTCTAACTTGATCCAAGCGGACGTGTTCGAAAAAGCATTGACTCTTGAAGCATCTGTCAATGCACGTAACCACATTGGCGGTACTGCACCTGCGCAAGTCGAAGCAGCCATTGCTCGTGCCTACACGCGCTTAGAAAAACTTTACGCTTAAGGAAGGATGATATGTCTCGACAAGTATTTTGCCGTAAGTATCAAGCCGATATGGAAGGTCTAGATTTTGCACCTTTCCCAGGTGCAAAAGGTCAAGAATTGTTTGACAGCGTGTCTAAACAAGCTTGGCAAGAATGGCTTAAACACCAAACTACGTTGATCAATGAAAAGCGTTTAAACGTGTTTGAACCGGATGCGAAAAAGTTTCTTGAAGAACAGCGTGAAAAATTCTTTAGTAACGATGAGTCACTAGAAAAAGCTGAAGGGCTGAAGCCTGAGTGAGGATCAGTGGAGCACTGCTCCACCCGAACGCAAGGCGAAGGCTGTGCCTGAGCGTAATTAGATAGAGCACTGCTTTCTTTTTTACGCAAAACAAACACCGAAGGTGCGCGTAGGCTTTAGTCTGAAAAGAGTCTCTTTTGAGGCTCTTTTTTATTCTTAGCACTTCTTTTCTTTTTTACTCAAAACAATAAGTTATGCTTCGCGTACGCTTTTAAAAGAATTTCTATATTTTTGGGGTTTCTTTTTTAAGCTAATCTAAAAATCACATAAGATAAGCGAAGCGCGTAGTTTCTAATGTAATAAAGGAGTCTTTTAAAGGCTCCTTTTTTTATTTTTGGAAGCACTGCTCCACCCTGAGGAATATATTCAGCAACAAGATGAGACGCTATGCTTCGAATGAAAACTAGGGCATTACCTTTTTCCTGCAACACAAGCACCGAAAGCGTGCGCAAGCTTTAATCTGCAAAGAGTCCCCTTTATTAAGGGCTTTTGAAATGCGACTTTTTACATCTAGAAATAACTGTAAAGCAAAGCTACATTTCTCAATAAAACTCTACATTACAATACAATAACCTACATGATTCATAGAATTCATTCTCCTATAATCAGTTTCAAGAAGATGGTTAAACATCTTATAAAAACTATAAATATACCCGATTTCAATCCTAGGTTTCCCCCAAAATCTAGGATTTTTTTTGTGTTCAGATTTTGAAATCCCCTAAAAGTAAGATCAAAAAAAAACACCCTAAAAAGGGTGCTTTTACTTAATTTTTAAATCTAATTTAGGGCTGTTTTAAATATGGCCATGCAGCTTTCAAATAAATAAACATGGACCACAATGTCAGAATCACCGCGGTATACAGTAAAAGATAAGCTAAAGTATCAAGTGGTTGCCAGTTCAGTAAAAACACTGAAATCGCAATCATCTGAAACGCCGTCTTATATTTACCGACGGTGGATACCGCAACACTGGTACGTGCCCCTAATTCAGCCATCCACTCACGTAAAGCCGATACGGTAATTTCACGTGAAATAATCACAATCGCTGCAAATGCCATGGACATACTTGGTTGCCATTGCACCAAAACAATTAACGCAGCTGCGACCATCAGTTTATCGGCTACAGGGTCAAGAAAACGACCAAATGCCGAGGTTTGATTAAGTGAACGAGCCAAATAACCATCGAACCAATCGGTTACCGCAGCAACGACAAAAATCGCCGTTAAAATAATGTGACGAGTCATGTTACTGTCTTGCTCAGCAACACCAACTGCAGGCGGCCAATAAGCCACCAACAAAAAGACAGGTATTAAAGCTATACGCGCCAAAGTCAAGATATTTGGAATATTCAGGATGCGACCTGTAGTCATAGACACCGCCAATTTTTCCCCTGTATGTACAATGAAAAACCACACATATTTTGAGGATGGATTCATCGTTAATTCAGACTCACTTTATACGAATTGCTATAAAGTGTCACTAGGCAAACACGGTAACTGTCTGTCTGGAAATCGCAATCAGTCGATTCTCGGCATCCCAAAGATGAGCATATTCAGTGGAATACCCTTCTGCTGCATAATCGGTAAATACTTTATATTTAAACCAATCTTGCACATGATTATTCAAAGGGTGAACATAAGTCACGTGCCAGGTCAGTGAACTGGCGGGTGCGAAGGTTTTAAACATCGGCAATACCCCCGGTGGCCACATATCAAATGCCACCATCAAATCAGCCACGGTCATTTCCCTGTTCTCATGCAACGTGGGATTAAAACGCATCCAGCCACTAAAATCAGGCTTTTCACTAGCGGTACATGGATATTGACCATCCACCCAGACCAAGTCCATCTGCCCAAAGCATTCCGGTGCTAAAGGATGATGTTGTGCAATTTTCAACTGTTCAGGCATTGGAAATTCAGGTGCAAGTCGTTGCTGTTGCACTGAAATAGCCGACTGACGATGCGTACCAAAACTGGCAATCAAGATGCTTTGCACGGCATCGTCCTGCCAGAGCCGCACTTCAACAGTGGTGACAGACTTGCCTTGACGCAAGATTTCAGCACTTAATCGAACTGGCGCCATTTGCACTGGACCGACAAAAGTCACACTGGTGCTTAACAAGCATTTTGAGGGATCAGCAATCGTCACCAATGCCTTTTGCATCATCATCCCTGCGACCAGACCACCATAAATAGTGCGTCCTTGCAGCCAACCTTGGGGAATATCGACCCATTCATCCTGTTCAATTGCGGTAAATAATTGGCGCAGTGACATCCGTAGTCCTTTGGAGTTTTTAATTTGCTCTATCTTTCACTTATTTTTAACTGTTGTGAATGATCAATGACTGCTGCGTCAGTGAGCACTTTGGCCAATTTTCCTGAATTTATTCATGCAAAACTTTATAAATCGTTCTTGCCATGACATCACCCAAACCGGGAACCAGTTTTAATTCATTTTCCGAAGCTTTCAGCACCCCTTGTATGCCACCAAAATGGGTCAGTAAATCACGGCGACGTTTAGGGCCAAGACCCGGAATCACTTCCAGTACAGAGGAACCACGTTTCTTGTCGCGTTTAGCGCGATGCTTGGTAATGGCAAAACGATGCGCTTCATCACGCACTTGTTGAATCAGATGCAGCGCTTTATGGTCCTCAGGCAACTGGATTTTTGTGCCATCAGTAAAATGCAAGGTTTCTAGACCAGGCTTACGCCCCTCACCTTTGGATACCCCCACCATAAAGGCATCTAGTCCGAGATCTTGCATCACTTGCATCGCCATATGCAACTGCCCTTTACCGCCATCAATCAGCAGTAAATCGGGCAACATGGCTTTTTTATAGCGACGAGTCAGCGCTTGGCGCATGGCTGCATAGTCATCCCCGCCGGTAATATCTTCAATGGAAAACTGGCGATAATCACGTTTACGTGCACCGCCCGTATCAAATACCACACAGGAAGCAATCGTGGCTTCACCCATGGTATGCGAGATATCAAAACATTCAATCCGGTCAATCGGACGCCCGACCACTTGCTCTAACTGATGAAAGCGTTCATTCAGCTCAAAATGATTGGCCAGCTGCCCTTTAATGGCATGCTGTACATTCATATTGGCCAGCTCTAACCACTCAGCACGGGTTTCCCGCACATTGTGCTTGATCTGCACTTTCTTGGCGAATTCCTGTTGTAGCGCCTGTTCCAATTCTTTGCGATCGGGAATCTCGACATTCACAATCAGTTCGGCAGGTACTTCATCGGCCACCTGAAAATAAAAGTTCGCCATGAAATCCGACAGCATTTGCCCCAGATCATCGCCCTGCATATCGGGAAAATAGCTTTTACCGCCGAGCATTTTGCCATTACGCACATGCATGATTTGCACGCAGGTCACCCCGGCATGATAAGCAATCGCCAGAATATCGGCCTCACCCTTGAGTTTATAAATCGCCTGTTGTGATTGCACATCGCGAAGCAATGCCATCCTGTCACGGTAAAAGACCGCTTTTTCAAATTCCAAAGCTTCTGCAGCTGCTTCCATTTTGGCAATCAGTTCCTGATTCAGCTCTTTGGTATCGCCCTGTAAAAAGTGAATCGAATTTTTAACATCTTCCTGATAATCTTCAGGCGAAATTAAGCCGACACAAGGCGCGGTACAGCGTTTAATCTGATACTGCAAACACGGGCGTTTACGCTGGGCAAAATAGCTATTTTCACATTGGCGCACATTAAACAGTTTTTGCAGCACCACCAAGGTATCCCGGGCATTATAGGCACTTGGATACGGTCCAAAAAACTTGCCGACCTGATGCTTACCTTTGCCACGACCGGCCGCAATACGCGGATAAGGCTTATCACTGGAAACAAAGATATAAACGTAAGATTTATCATCGCGCAGCATGATGTTATACGGTGGACGATGCAGTTTAATCAGGTTTTGTTCAAGCAATAAGGCTTCAGTTTCGGAACGGACTACTAGCGTTTCAATATCATAAATCCGTGCCACCAAAGCCTGTGTTTTCGGATGCTCGATGGTTTTAACGAAATAACTCGACACACGGTTTTTTAGATTTTTGGCTTTACCGACATACAGCAGCTCGCCATCTTTACCCAGCATCCGGTAAACCCCCGGCAAAGTGGTCATATGGGCTAAAATCTTTTCAATATTGTCACGTGCGTTTTCGTTCACATTCAGCCTTATTCACAATGATGTCTGCTTTGCTACATGATGTGATGGTTTTCACGCCATTTTCAAGCCAATTTGGTATTTTTCCCATAATCATACAAAGTTCCAGCAATCACCTGATTGCTAAAAGCTATAAGTCAATTGCGCTTATTTTGCTATGCTCAAGTCATCTGAAAAATTTGGATCAAACTGAATGACGAACCACAATCATGCCATGCATATCGTTAAGCCGGTAACCGCAACGCATAGCACATCTGAAAAAGATAAATTGATTGGCAAATCGCGTTTTCATTTTGAACCTAAACAGGTGATGCAATTGTTACATGCTCGCATTATTGGACAGGATGCTGCACTGCAAGAAATCGAAAAAATGCTGCATGTGGTCAAAGCCGATTTTTCCAGTCCTGAACGTCCGCTATCGGTGACTTTAATGCTGGGGCCAACTGGTGTCGGGAAAACCGAAACCGTGCGTTTAATTTCCGAGGCAATTTATGCTCGCCCGGATGCTTTTTGCCGTATTGATATGAACACCTTGGCGCAAGAACATTATGCCGCAGCCATTACCGGTGCACCTCCCGGTTATGTCGGTTCCAAAGAAGGTCATAGCCTGTTTGATGAAACAGCGATTGCCGGTTCACATACCCGCCCAGGGATTGTGCTGTTTGATGAATTGGAAAAAGCCTCCACCGAAGTGATTCGTGGCTTAATGAATATACTGGATACTGGAAAACTCACCCTGACGTCCGGTACAAAAACCATCGACTTTCGTAACTGCATGATCTTTATGACCAGTAATGTCGGTGCACAAGCTGCGCAGCAATATCTGGATAAACTGAATTTTCTACCCAAGAAAATGCAGGATATTTGCCTTAAAAAAATACCGACTAAAACTATTATTGAAAAAGTGATGTTTAAAAAATTCGATCCTGAATTTTTAAACCGGATTGATCGCACTTTGCATTATCAGGCGGTTCAGAAAAATGCCCTGCCGAAGCTGGTGGAAATTGAACTGGAAAAACTCAATCAACGCCTGCAACATCAAAAGCGTGCTGTAGTTTTAACTGATGCTGCCAAAGCACACTTCTACAAAGATCACGATATTCGTTTTGGCGCACGCCATTTGGCGCGTAAAATGCGCACTGAACTGGAACCGATTCTGGCAATTTATTTTTTAAATTATCCGGAAAAATCGCTGCTTACTGTGAGCCATGCGGATGGGCAATTGATGATTCATCCCGAATAATCATCTAAACAATCCTTTAAATCCCCCTCTATGCAGTCAAACATTTGGCAGAGCATTTGACTGCAACCTTCGTTCACTTTTATCTCAATGCAATACGCGTCAACACTGCCGATTTGCAATCTTCAGCTTAAAACTTTGCAACAACTACGACTTCATTGAGGGAAAAATTGAGCTCAATTGACCATTTTGACTAAAACTGCCCCATAAAAAACTTGAAATTGAAAACTTATACCCGATATAAATAGCCACAAAATGATTAAAAAACCTTAATTTAAACAAAAAGTTCATCACATTTTTACAAAGTACAGTAAAAGCAGAGCGATCCACTACAAGGGTGTGTTGAAAAAAAATTGATGACCCTTGCGTCACCGCTTGATACAACTTGTTATGTTCTTTTTGGATATAGTTATCGTAAGATTAGCGAAGCTCGATGTGCGCGGGAAATGCGTACATGCTTCAAAACATCAACTTAATAAGTCCTCCAAAATAAAGGAGATCAGGCATGATCCACGCTGGCAATGCCATTACCGTCCAAATGCTTTCGGACGGAATTGCAGAATTCCGCTTTGACTTACAAGGTGAGTCGGTCAACAAATTTAACCGTGCAACGATTGAAGACTTTAAAGCGGCAATTGACGCCGTTAAAGCCAACAGCGACATTAAAGGTTTAATCGTTACCTCTGGTAAATCAACATTTATCGTAGGTGCAGACATCACTGAATTTGGTGATAACTTTGCTCAAGGCGAAAAAGCAATTGTGGATTGGGCAATGCCTGTTCACGAAATCTTCAACAGCTTTGAAGATTTAGATATTCCTAAAGTTGCTGCAATCAATGGTATGGCATTGGGCGGCGGTTTTGAGATGTGCCTGGTATGTGATTACCGTGTCATGTCTGAAGCTGCTCAAGTCGGCCTTCCAGAAATCAAACTTGGTATCTACCCGGGCTTTGGTGGTACGGTTCGTTTAAGCCGTGTGATTGGTATCGACAATGCAGTTGAATGGATGGCGATGGCTAATCCTAAACGCCCTGATGCTGCACTGAAAGATGGTGCTGTTGATGCGGTGGTTGCTGCTGACAAACTTCAAGCAGCTGCAATTGACTTGGTAAAACAAGCCATTGCTGGTCGCCTAGACTGGAAAGCAAAACGTCAGGAAAAACTCGATCCAGTTAAACTCAGCCCAATCGAACAGATGATGGCGTTTAACTCATCTAAAGGCGTGGTTCTTGCGAAAGCAAACCCTGCTCAATACCCTGCGCCTAAACTTCTTCTTGATTCTTTACAAGCAGGTGCAAGCCTTCCACGTAACGAAGCATTAAAAGTTGAAGCGGAAGGTTTCGCTAAAGCTGCAGTTACTCCACAAGCGGGTGCATTGATTGGTTTATTCATCAATGACCAGCTGGTGAAGAAAACTTCGAAAAAACATGAAAAAGGTGCACATCCAGTGAACCAGGCGGCTGTTCTAGGCGCGGGTATCATGGGTGGCGGTATTGCTTACCAAGCGGCAAGCAAAGGCACACCAATCATCATGAAAGACATTGGTAACCCGCAACTTGCGTTAGGTATGTCTGAAGCGAACAAATTGTTGACCAAACAAGTTGAACGCAAAAAAATGACCCCTGCGAAAATGGGTGAAACCCTTGCTCGCATCCGCCCGACTTTAAGCTTGGAAGAGTTTAAAGAAGTGGACATCGTGATCGAAGCAGTGACCGAAAATCCAAAAATCAAAGCTGCGGTTCTTGCGGACACTGAAAAATCAGTTCGTGAAAACACCATCATTGCATCAAATACCTCTACGATTTCAATCACACGTTTAGCAGAAAGCTTACAACGTCCTGAAAACTTCGTCGGTATGCACTTCTTTAACCCAGTTCACATGATGCCGTTGGTCGAAGTGATCCGTGGTGAGAAAACATCAAGCGAAGCGATTGCAACGACTGTGGTTCTTGCTCAAAAAATGGGTAAAACACCAATCGTCGTGAATGACTGCCCGGGCTTCCTGGTAAATCGCGTATTGTTCCCTTACTTCGGCGCGTTTGACCTATTGCTTAAAGACGGTGCTGACTTCCAGCAAATCGATAAAGTCATGGAACGTTTCGGCTGGCCTATGGGTCCTGCTTACTTGATGGACGTTGTTGGTATCGATACCGGCGTTCACGGTGCAGAAGTCATGGCTGAAGGCTTCCCTGACCGTATGAAACCGGACTTCAAAGGTTCGATTCAAACCATGTATGAAAACAAACGTCTAGGTCAAAAGAATGACGTTGGTTTCTACAAATACGAGTTAGACCGTAAAGGCAAGAAAGCGAAAAAAGTTGATCCTACAGCGTATGAATTGATTGCATCTGTAGTGACTGGCGAAAAACGTGAATTTGACGCGCAAGAAATCATTGACCGTATGATGCTGGCTTTCTGTAACGAAACAGTTCGTTGCCTGGAAGACAACATTGTAGCGACTGCGTCTGAAGCAGATATGGCAATGATTATGGGTGTAGGTTTCCCTCCATTCCGCGGTGGTCCATGCCGTTACATCGACCAGACTGGTGTTGCTGAATACGTTGCGCTTTGCGACAAATATGCACACTTAGGTAAAGCTTATGAAGCGCCACAAATGTTGCGTGACATGGCTGCTAACAACAAAAAATTCTACGGTTAAGGAGCAACGTGAATGGCTACTTTAAATCCACGTGACGTTGTCATCGTTGATGGCGTACGTTCAGCAATGGGTAAAACCAAAAACGGTATGTTCCGCAATGTACGTGCTGACAGCTTATCTGCTGAGTTAGTTCGTGCCTTGGTTGCTCGTAACCAGTTTGATGTCAACGAAGTTGAAGACCTGATCTGGGGTTGTGTCAACCAAACTCTAGAACAAGGCATGAACATTGCCCGTAACATCTCGTTATTGGCAGACTTACCAAAAACAGTTGCAGGTCAAACGATTAACCGTCTTTGCGGTTCTTCAATGCAGGCAATCCACGCTGCAGCGGCGCAAATTGCAACCAACCAAGGTGATATCTTCATCATCGGTGGTGTAGAGCACATGGGTCACGTTGGCATGATGCACGGCATCGACATCAACCCTGAAGCGTCTAAACACTATGCAAAAGCATCTAACATGATGGGCTTAACCGCTGAAATGTTAGGTCGTATGAACGGCATTAGCCGTGAAGAACAGGATGCGTTCGGTGTGGAATCTCACCGCCGTGCTTGGGCTGCAACGCAAGAAGGTCGTTTCAAAAACGAAATTATTGGTGTTGAAGGTCACGACCAGAACGGTTTTAAAATCCTGTGCGACATCGACGAAGTGATTCGTCCAGATGCTAACCTTGAAGCGTTCCAGGCTTTACGTCCAGCATTTGACCCGAAAGGCGGTACAGTGACTGCAGCTACATCTTCAGCGTTGTCTGATGGTGCTTCTGCAATGTTATTGATGTCTGCTGAACGTGCGCAAGCATTAGGTCTTAAGCCACGCGCTGTAATTCGCTCTATGGCGGTTGCAGGTTGTGATGCAGCAATCATGGGTTACGGTCCTGTACCTGCTACGCAAAAAGCGCTTAAACGTGCTGGCTTGTCAATTTCTGATATTCAAACATTTGAATTGAACGAAGCGTTCGCTGCACAAGGTTTGTCGGTTCTTAAAGGCTTAGGCATTTATGACCAGCAAGACCGTGTGAACTTGAACGGTGGTGCAATTGCATTGGGTCATCCACTCGGTTGTTCTGGTGCACGTATCACAACGACATTGCTGAACGTAATGGAACAGCAAGATACACAAATCGGTCTTGCGACCATGTGTATCGGTTTGGGTCAAGGTATCGCAACGATTATCGAACGTGTTTAAGATTTAAATACCTAGATAAAAAAACCCCGCTTAATGCGGGGTTTTTTTTGTCCCTTATTTGTCCCTTTTTGAATATATTCAAACTGGCATTATTCCTTTCGTAGCCTAATCACTACAAAACTTCAACCATTCGAAAAGGGATAAGTTCATGACAAATTTAGCAATTAATTTAACAATCGACGCAACTCTACAAAGCACCATTTTACCTGCATCTATCGAGGCTTTAAATTTTGACAAATTAAAGTTTAAACTTACGTCAGCTAAAGAAGCTGTTATGTCAAAAGACGTATGTCAGTTTGCTGAGCAAGAATATAAAAGATTTTTAGCTCTTAAATATTTCTATCCAAAAGAAACACTTGTACCAAACAAATTAGTAGATGAGTTCTGGCATGCTCATATTTTGGATACACGAAACTACCACATGGATTGTTTAAAAGTTTTTGGATCTTATCTACACCATTATCCATATTTTGGAATCCATGATGAGTTAGATCAACAAAACTTAGAAAACACATTTAAACGAACAAAAGAGTTATACGAAATATGGTATGGCCCTTACCCAGATTTCACAATAGCAGCAAGATGTGGAGATGATCATGCGTGTCATGCTCCATCCAGCTGTGCGTGCCGTGTTCCTGGAGCATGTAAATAACCAGATTAGGGAGCTTCTTGCTCCCTTCCTTATTTACATAAACTCTTAATTAATCCATCAACTTTTAAGTCAAAATTTTTCATTTTTACATCCTTATTATTCTTTTCCCAAAGCCTATACTCTAAAAAAAAGTTATATTTTTTAAATATATCTTCTTTTTTCAATGTAACCGCTCCAGCTTTTGCACGTTGTATTTCTTTTTTTAATTTTTCATAAAAAGTATCATCAAAATTTGAAAACTCATCACTAAAGGTCTTTAATTTTCCGTCATAACATACTTCCAATAATTCTAGAAATTTTGTTACATGCTCATTTTGTTGATTTTCATTTAACGGCATTCTTTATTGCTCTCATTCACTATGACGTCACTCAACCTTCCTGATTTAGGATAATCAGTTCTTTCAACAATATAACCCACAAAACACGTACATGTTTTAGCAATTTTTTCAGAGGACCAGTTTGGCTTTAACTGTGAGTAATTTGCCTTACAGTTCCGATCAAAAACTGCAATTTGCCAATCCGACCAACTCGTATTTAATTCAGAGTATCTGATCTCTGGTGATTTGAGCTTTTCCTGTATTTGATCAATACCAAATACTCCTACCGCTCCAATAAAAACAGAAGCAACTAAAAGAGGAATTAATTTAGAACCCTTTTTTTCTTTATTAATAACCAAGATGTCATTTCTACAAGTACCGCATTTATAAATACCCTGACGGCCTATTTCAACAACCCTATTTGCTGAATTGCATTTATTGCATATTAAATAGCCATTTGTCTCTATTTCACTCATCGATACAGTTTCTTATATGCTAAAGTTAACTTTATTAAGTAAAAAATATTTTTACTATTATAAATCAAAAAGATAAATAACAAAAAATTCCTAATAAAACAACTAAAGATCAATAATTATTATTTAACCCTCTGCGCCAACAACGTTGCAAAATGCTGTTTAATCCGATTTCCCTGCGCATCGACCCGGTGCAACTCACCGATATCTTCATTGTATTTCACAATTTTCCAGCCTTCGTACAAAGCGCTTAACTCCCCGGCTTTAAATGCAAAAGGAAAGTCAGGCTGTGCAGGAATATCATCTGTATCCATCGCACAGACAATCAGGTTAAAACCATTCACATTAGTCGCTTGTTGCATCTGTGCAATGAGGGGTTTCACCGTTTTGGCTTGCAAAAACATCATCACCACAGTACAGCAAATAAAGTCATAACAACCTGTAATGCTTGGGTCTACATTTAAATCACGCTGCTGTACATGAATATTATCAATCTGCTCGCTCTGAATAATCTGCCTCAACTTTTGCAGACTGTTTTCATTGACATCCCAGGCATCCACTTCAAAACCATGCTGACTTAAATACAGCGCATTACGCCCCTGCCCGCAGCCGACATCCAAAGCACGGCTACCTTGCAAATACGGCGTAGCAGCCAAGATTTCTGAGTGAGTGGGTGAAAGCTGATACTTTTTATAAAAATAATCTTGTGGCGTACAGTAAAACTTGAGCTGACATTGCACATCATCACTGGCAGAAACAATCTTGTGCCATGCCTGTGGCTCAATAAAAGGAGGTTGCTGCTCTGAGCTAAACACATGCTCGGACTGTACGCTACCCGATTCATCCAGCATGGCAAAATGCAGCTCACCCTTGAATACGGTCAGTTTTGCCCAGGTACCGGCTTTGGTATTGTGCTGATTTTTAAAACCTTGCGGAATACTCTGCTGTGTCCAGACAGGAAGTTCTTTATAACAAATAAGCTGTTGCATAAAAGACTGCACTCCAAAGCATCGGTGGTTGGGCTGAAATCAATTCGCTGACGATGTTTTAGCATAGCCCGTTCAACCGCAGATTGAAATAAGCTGCTTGCATTCCATTTATGCATACTCCCTGCCGGATCAAAAGCAAAAAACTGCCCGGTACGGACAGTTTTTTTTGGGGGGGCTTTAAAAAGCTAGATAAAAATATTTTTTACTGCAACAGTTCTTCGCGCAACCATTCCATATATTTTTCTTTATCCATAAAGTCGGGAGCACTACCGGTATCCAAACTGAAATATTGCTGATTAAACTGAATCACAATCTGCTCGGTATGATGCCAGCCTTCAATCATTTCAAAGTATTGATTAAAGAAAAAACGATTTTTACCCCTGTTGTTTAAGCTTTCTAATTTTGGATAGTTTTTATTAGCAACAAACTCACTATACACATGCTGAATATCATCAAAAACGTGTATGGTTTTCATGACTCACCTGCCTAGATTTTATGTTGTGATCTTTACGACCGTTTTAATCTAGCAACAAAATTTGAACAGTAGATGACAGTGTTATTGCAAAACTGTCATGTTTGAAAGGATGAAATGGTTTTGTTCAACTGCATGATAGCTTTTCTGGACAAAACCCAAAGCTTGCAACCCATTTAACATCAATAATATTAATTTCTATTTCATCAAACCTGGATGGGACTACAAACTCAAACACATGTAACCACTCTGCAACATCCTGTTATCGCTCTGTAAATTTAGTTGAATATTCACACAACTAAACATCATTAAGTCCTTCACTTTAAAAAGATCAGTATCTCAGGCGTTAATATAAAAAGTACAAAATTTCTCTTTATTCTCACAATTGAGTAATCATCATGAATACGATTAAGACTACTTTAGCTATCGCTTTAGTTGCAGCGACTACATCTGCTATGGCTGCGACCGCTGTAGAAACAACTCCAGCGGCTCAAGTAGCCGCGCTAAAAGCACAAGTAAAAGCAGATACCATTCACACCGCCAGCACTGTTAAAGCAGCAGCTGCAATAACAAAAGAAAAAGCTGAAGTTAAAACAGAAATTGCTGCAGAAAAAACAGTTGCTGCAAAAAATGCAGCAGTCGCTAAAGCGGTTAACGGAAAAGATGTAACTGTGACTAAAACCGTAGCAGCTAAAAATGCAGTTGTCGCTAAAACTGTTGCGGCTAAAGACGTGACTGTTGCTAAAGCAACTGAAGCAAAAGATGCAGTTGTAGAAAAAACTGCTGAAATGAAAGATGCAACTGTTGAAAAAACTGCCGAAGTAAAAGAAGTAACTGCTGAAAAAGCGGATGCTGCTAAAACTGAAGTAAAAGCCGAGAAAAAATCATTCTTCTCTTGGTTTAAAAAATCTGCTGCTTAATCTGCGGTAACGCATTTTAGCTGTAAAAAAAGGATGCCATTGATGAGCATCCTTTTTTTAGTGATAAGGAAAAATATTTTTATCTGAATACTGCCCAACTAGCGAATGCCATTATTTGGTATCGTTCTTCGCTGTTGCTGCAACTCTCTGATTGCTTCATTTAGCGAAGTATTTTCCAAAACACCCAATGAAAGTTGCTCTCGAGCAATTTGCACAGTGGTTGCGTTACGGTCTATACCAAAATTCGCGAGTATAATATACAAGCCTTCTCTTGGATCAGCTGATTGCAAACCTTGTGCAATGGCCAAAACATATTGCTGCAATGCCAATGGCAAGCTGTTTATATCTGGCATTGGTCCATCAGGCACAAGATCTATCATCGCTACAATCGTGGGATCAACAACAAAGTTTTGAGTATCCATCTGGATCTGCATAATTCGATGCTGCAAAGCTCTCTCTTGTTGAGGATCTTCTTTATATTGAATTAGGCGTGTGGTTTCCGCTCTTAACTCAGATTCTGTTAAGGGACTTAATCTAGGGGCATTCGCCATATCGGCAAAAGTAGAGGAAATGGAAAAACTTCCGGCAAGCGCTACGATTGCACAGGACAAATTTTTTAGGAGCTTCATGGCAGTTCTACTCAACAATGAATTGAAGTAAACAAACAACCGTCGACACCTGTAATTGTATAGCGTATATGCCTTTCAGCCAGTTGCCCCAGACCGGTGGTCTTGCGGGACATTCTAACTTTCGTTAAAAAACCATCTCATTTCCTATCTTAAAAAACATCAGATCTGCTGCTATAAAAAAGCTGTACGCTGAATCATGTTTCTATAAATCAGATTTTTATCTCCTGCTGCTTATGCTGTCCTGCCGATATAAAACCTCTGCCACAATCGTTATTTTTCTCGCATTCCAATGCGTAAAAGTACAGGAAATGTTACATCTAAATTTTCAGGCACAGCTTGTAAAGCGTTTGAAATGAGTTGAAGCGGGTCATGAGCATTTTTATCCTGATAATGTTTCAGTGCTGACCATGTTTTTAAATAATTCAACAGTTGCTGTGGTGACCATTGATATTGTAAATACATCTCTGCTACAGCCTGTTCATTAAAAGGAAATGGAATGGTTTGATACAACTCATCAATATAACGGCGCTCACTGTCCCAATAGTCGTTTAAAGTGTCAAAGTACAGTTGTTGAACCAAACTGTTAATCGCAGCATCCTGCACCTCAATCAGACCATAACCAATGGCAGCAAACACACCTTGCGGTTTAAGCACCCGTTTGACTTCTGTATAAAATGCGTCAAAGTCAAACCAGTGAATGGCTTGAGCCACCGTAACCAAATCAATGGATTGTGCAGGAATACTGGTCTGCTCGGCTGCTTGCACCTGATAGCTGACATTTTCAAAATAAGGCGCTTGCTGCAACTGTGCTTCACTGATATCGGTTGCGACTACATGATCGAAATACGGGGCTAATAATTGGGTGAATTGTCCAGACCCCGCTCCACAATCCCATGCGAAATTCCGTTCCGGAACATGCTTTAAAATTTCTTGCACAATTTGGATGGAATAATTTGGGCGGGCTTGTTTATAGCGAAGACTATGATTGGAAAACAGGTCTTTCATTGAATTATTCTCAAAATATTCCTTAATTCAATCAATCACCTGATCAATTTTAAAACTGGTTTGGGCAATCGAATTGAGCTGATCATTCAACTGATAATATTTAACATCGTAACTACCCACTTTCCATCCATTAACTGGATTAAAGCTGACCCAGTTTTGCTCCCGATTGACACTGACCCGCTGTGGCATAAAAAATAGCACTTCCCCTGTAGACCGGTTGCTCCAGCGTACAAAGACCTGCTCGTTATTGGGTACTTTCCCCAAAGTATCAAAATGCGCAAATAGTTGCTGTCCGGCATAAATCTGCCTCGGCAACACCCCACCCGCTGAATATTGTTGCTGAGTCGTCACTGTAGCTTTTCCTACCAAGACTTCATTCGGATCATTTTTTGCATCAACAAATTCACTGACCAGTCGTTTGGCAAATACGTGCTTATTTTGAATATTGGACAAGTCATAGCCCGGAAAGGATTGTTCCAGATATTTATTGACCTGTGCAGTGGTCGCGCTATCTATGACTGAATTAACCTGCACTTTCTGATTTTTTAGCTGCCGTTGTAATGCAAGGTCATCTTCAGGCTGAGCCTGCGCTTTTTGCTGGATTGTCTGGATAAAATTTTCCACAGCAATATCCTGACGAGGTTCAGGAACAGGCGGTACAAATTCAGGCTTGGATGGGGCAACAAAATAACCCAATCCAAAGCAGAGGATGCCAACCAGAAGCACCATGAAAAATTTCATGATTATGGATTACAGGTGATGGTTTCAGTCAGGTTTCCGACCGTGATACTTAAACTGCCACGTGAAAATAATATACCAGTACTCACTTGCTGTTTAGTCCAATTAATGCCTGAAAGCAATCTCAACCCTTCAGAATTACAAATGCCTGTTTGGGTATCATTGGTGAGTCTTAACACGCAGCCATCGGTTGTTACTCTATGCGTATTCTCTACCGGCTGAGCACATACCTGAGTAATCACAGGCGAAGATGATGAATGTAATTCACATGCTGAACAGTCCTGACTCGCACCGTCACAAGCATTGGCCGCTTTTTCACTGCGACAAACATAGGTTTGTGAACCGAAGGTAAAAGTTTTCTCAAAAGAAGAGTTAAAGTGATCTCCACTTCCGCTACCACCACAGGCAGTCAGCAGAACAGAGAGTAAAATGAATATTGAACATCCGATTCTTTTCATTTTTTATTCTCGAATTGTTATTGCGGTTATTTTATATGAAAAAAGTTCAGACGAAAAAAATGCTGACAAAAAAAAACCTCAAACATTGTTTGAGGTTTTTTCGAATATGGTGGCGAGACCCAGGATCGAACTGGGGACACACGGATTTTCAATCCGTTGCTCTACCTACTGAGCTATCACGCCGATGCGGTGTATTAAGCCGTATCTGTCATCAATAGTCAACATAATTCATCACATTTTCATTTGATTGAATATTTTTTACCCAAAAAAAATCCCTGATGGGATCAGGGATTGAAATCTTGGAATAGATTTTGAATATGGTGGCGAGACCCAGGATCGAACTGGGGACACACGGATTTTCAATCCGTTGCTCTACCTACTGAGCTATCACGCCGATGTCGCGTATTAAACAGTTTAAGTGTTTTTCAGTCAAGCAGGTTTTATGCTTTTTTAAACAAACGTTTATTTTTGCAGCAAATTCCAAGTTATTTGCTTATTTTTTATTTAAAACTCAATTTATTATTTAACCCAGTACTATTTTTAGGCATAAAAAAACAGCGCAATCGCTGCTTTTTTATAAGGTATTCAAGCTTAAATTTTTTCTAAATGCGCTAAGCAACGATGAATGGCACCACACCCCGGTTCAAAAACTTTAACGCCTTTTTCTTCTTCCAGTCGGCAGACTTCGCTCACCAGGCGTTCCGCAACCCCGCGTCCACGGTTAGCTGGATGCACTACAATATTTTCCAAAACTCTACTTTCCCCTTGTCCGGTACACCAAATTGCCCCAATCAACTTAGTATTAAATTCTGCTGTGTAAACTAAGGTATACTGAGCCAAGTTTTGCTCTAGTTGTTCAATGGCATCCTGCCCATCTCCAAATTCCGGGCTTGTGTCATACAGTCGCTCAAGCTGGCTGCGCACTTCGTCATTTTCTAGTGAAGTATAAGCATGTACGGTAATAGGCATTGATTAACCCTCCTGAGCAATCTAATATGCGATGATTTCGTCATCGCGAAAAATTTTTACATCATCATTTTTGACGTTTTTTGAGGAACGTGTCTATGACGCAACGTATCAGTGAAGTGGTAAGAAACACTAACGAAACCAAAATTCGAGTTCGGGTGAATCTTGATGGTACGGGTCAAGGCACCCTCAACACAGGTGTTCCATTTTTAGATCATATGATTGATCAAATCAAGCGACACGGCTTATTTGATATCGATATTCACTGTGATGGTGACCTGGATATCGATGATCATCATACCGTAGAAGACTGCGGGATCACACTCGGACAAGCATTTGCGCAAGCACTTGGCGATAAAAAAGGCTTAAAACGCTATGGTCATTTTTATGCACCACTGGATGAGTCTTTAAGTCGTGTAGTGGTCGATTTATCCGGTCGTCCGGGCTTGTTTATGGATATTCCATTTACACGTTCGATGATTGGTCGTTTTGATGTAGATTTATTCTCTGAATTTTTTCAGGGTTTTGTAAATCACGCGTTAATGACGTTGCATATTGACAACCTGAAAGGTAAAAACAGCCATCACCAAATCGAAAGCGTGTTTAAAGCATTTGCACGCGCTTTGCGTATGGCATGTGAAATTGATCCACGTGCAGAAAATACTGTTGCTTCAACTAAAGGTACTTTGTAATGACCCGTATTGCCCTTCTTGACTATGGCATGGGAAATTTACACTCTGCAGCCAAAGCCCTGGAACATGTGGGTGCAACTGTAGATGTGACCAATGATCCCAAATTGATTGCCCAAGCTGATAAAATTGTATTTCCCGGTGTCGGTGCCATGCGTGACTGTATGCAAGGCATGTATGAAGCGGGTATTGATGAAGTGGTACGCAATGCCGTATTCAACAAGCCTGTTTTGGCGATTTGTGTCGGCATGCAAGCTTTGATGCAGCACTCTGAAGAAAATGGCGGTACCGATGCGCTGGGTATTTTTGAAGGTGAAGTGAAGCACTTCCCACACATGGATGGCCTCAAGGTGCCGCACATGGGCTGGAACCAAGTGCATCAGGTCGATCCAAGTCACCCAATGTGGAAAGACATTGAACAGAATGCGCGTTTCTACTTCGTGCATAGTTTCTATGTTGAACCGAAAGATACGGCTCTGGTCGCTGCAACCTGTGACTACGGTTTAAAGTTCTGTACGGCGCTGCATAAAGACAACCTGTTTGCTACTCAGTTCCATCCAGAAAAAAGTCATACTGCTGGTTTGCAATTGCTGAAAAACTTTGTGGAATGGAAAATCTAAACATCCATTTTTAGATATTTTAAAAGCTCACTTCGGTGGGCTTTATTTTTGCCTAAACTCGGAAAAGCGATTAAGCTGAATTTAAAATAAATCACTGTATCAATTCATCATGGAAGAGCTTCTGCTTCAAACCTTACCCAGCAAAGAACAAATTCAGGAATTGCCTTTATTTCAGAATCTTCCCTTACAGCAGATTCATGTGATTCACAGCATTGAACAATGTCTTGCCCTTGAACAAGAGCTGAAAACCTGTGCATTACTTGGTTTTGATACCGAATCCAAACCCACCTTTAAAGTCGGTGAAGTATCAACAGGACCGCATCTGATTCAATTGGCAAGTCAGGATAAAGCCTATTTATTTCAAATTAACCCTGAAATATTAGCATTTCTAAAACCTGTTTTTGAAAATCGAGATCAAGTTAAAGTGGGCTTCGGTTTAAAGAATGATGCACATCTGTTTCGTAAAAAAGGTATTGAGCTGAATAGCGTGATTGAACTGTCTAAATGCTTCTCCGCCTTTGGTTTCTCCAATCCCATGGGGCTGAAAAATGCAATGGCACTTTTATTTCAGGTGAATTTTCCTAAAAGTAAAAAAATCAGTACCTCCAATTGGGCGCGCAAAATACTGACACCCCATCAAATTCAATACGCGGCTGCCGATGCCTATGCACCGGTACTGATCTTTGAAAAATTACTTGCTTTGGGCTTACTTCCTAAACATATTCCCAACAGTTCATTAAAATTACGCATTCGCCCGAATAAAATAAAAGCTGAAACTGAGGCTTAGAGATTTAGCAATACTTTGCTAAGATGGCATACAACGAATTTAACGAGATTAGGCAAGGAGCGAAAGCATGCTGATCATCCCTGCAATTGACCTGAAAGATGGCAAATGTGTCCGTTTAAAACAAGGCCGTATGGAAGACGATACCGTATTTTCAGACGATCCAGTTGCAACTGCACAGCATTGGGTAAATGAAGGCGCGCGCCGCTTACATTTGGTTGATTTAAACGGTGCTTTTGCCGGAACGCCCATCCATAAACCTGTGGTTGAAGCGATTGCTAAAGCTCAACCTGACCTTCCAATTCAAATTGGGGGTGGTATTCGCTCGTTTGAAACCATCGAACATTACTTGGATGCCGGCGTATCTTTTGTGATTATCGGGACTAAAGCAGTTCAAAATCCTGAGTTTGTTGAAGAAGCATGCAAGAAATTTGCCGGTCACATCATTGTCGGTATCGATGCCATGAATGGCATGGTGGCAACGGATGGCTGGGCCAATGTTACTGACATTAAAGCCACCGATCTTGCCAAACGTTTTGCAGATGCAGGTGTATCGAGCATTGTTTATACAGACATCGCCCGTGATGGCATGATGCAAGGTGTAAACATCGAACAGACGGTCAATCTTGCAACCTATTCAGGTTTGCCAGTCATTGCTTCTGGCGGTGTAACCAATCTTGATGACGTTCGCAATTTAAAAGGCCAACCGGGCATTTTAGGTGCGATTACCGGTCGTGCAATTTACGAAGGCACACTGAACCTTCGTGAAGCGCAATCACTTTGGGATGACCAATCTATTTAAGATTTGATCCCTCCTAAAGAGGTCTTCGGACCTCTTTTTTATTTTTTAGATTCTCAGATGAATTTCTCCCTCGTGTAAATATGTCAAACACTCCTTCCGGGTTTAAAACCAAAGCCCCGCAACTTGCCTTAATTTTGATTACCATGATTTGGGGTGGGTCTTTCCTTACCGTGCAATACGGTTTAAATTTTGCCAGCCCGATGTTTTTTGTCGGCTGTCGTTTTGCTGCAGCGATGTTATTTGTCTGTCTTTTTTCATGGAAAGATTTAAGCGGTATAAATCTGAAAGAAATTGCTGCAGGTGCGTTGATTGGCTTGGTGATTGCCATTGGCTATGGTACCCAGACGATTGGATTGAAAACCATCAGTAGCAGTGAATCGGCTTTTTTAACTGCATTGTATGTGCCTTTAGTGCCGATTTTATTATGGCTGTTGTTTCGTAAAACGCCACAAATCATGACTTGGTGCGGTGCAGGTTTAGCTTTTCTCGGTTTAGTATTTTTAACCGGCAATGGCTTTGGTCAAATCCAGCTGAACTTTGGGCAGATCATTACCATTCTCGGTTCAATCGCCATCGCCCTTGAAATTATTCTGATTGGTTTCTTTGCGGGTAAAGTCAATGTCCGCCGTGTGACCGTAATTCAACTGGGTTTTGCTTCTCTTTTTGCTTTTTGCATGATGCCGCTGGCGAATGACACTTGGAATCCGGTATTTTCATGGCCACTTATTATCATTCTCTGTGGACTGGGATTGGCCAGTGCAGCCATTCAACTGGTGATGAACTGGGCACAGCGTGAAGTTGCCCCTTCACAAGCGGCGATTATCTATTCGGGTGAGCCAGTTTGGGCTGCCTTGATTGGCCGTATCGCAGGTGAACGTTTACCCTTACTTGCCATACTTGGCGGTGCTTTAGTGGTATTGGGCGTGATTGTCAGTGAATGGAAACCGAAATTTTTAAAGAAAAATAAAGAAGTGAATCCTTAAAAATTTAATTACTCTCTATAACCCTCACCCTAGCCCTTTCCCATAGGGAGAGGGAACAAACTAAATTAAGAGATGAAGAGTACTGCTCTGCAAGTGAGAAGTAAGCTACCCATTTTTTAAAACGATGTTATTTATAAAAAAAAGCAGCTTTACGCTGCCTTTTTATGATCAAACATTGTTATTGATACATTGGCTCATTATCATTCAAGCGAATAATGCCTTTGATGGCACGATAGACGATCCAGATCCAGGAAATCCCAATAACACTTAGACAGAACGTGGTTGCAATAAGTGCCACACCCGCGAAAAGATCAGTATTTTCACCGGTAAAAAATAAGAAAAAGAACGGAATAAAAGCGATAATATTCCAGAATAAATACCACCAGAAGGTCCGAATTTGCCAGGTAAAATGGCTTTCAAAAATAGAGCCGCGTACATCGCTGCGTTTGACATAGTTAATGATTAATGCAATGACCGCCAGTAAGCCACCTGAAAAAATAGCAATAATATAAAGGATATAAAGAATTAAAGTCAGGGTACGATTAGAATCTTGATCTATAGAATAATTCATTGTTATACCTTTTAAAGTAATTATTCTCTTTTAAAATTTAATGACATTTAAAGGAGAAATCAGCCATAAAATCAAAAGAATGTTTAAGGCTATGGTACAAAAATAAATCTTTCTAAACGGTTGTTTTTGTGTTTTATGGCGCATTTTTTCCTGTGCCAGCCATGCTGTAGGCCAGCCCCCAAGAAAGGATAAAATATGCAAAGTTTGCTCAGGCACACGGCGATTGCCCAGCAGAGCTGCCTCTTTATCTTGGGCATACATCCAGTAAGTCAGGGCATTAATAATGCTGATAAACAGCAACACCATACCACTCAACATTCCCAATAGGGTGAAAACAGCCAAAGCCAAAATATAACCCACACAGGCGATTTGCATGGGTTTTAATTTTTTTTGTTGTACATTTACATTTTTCGGTTTGGGCAATATTTTTTGTGTCTGCGATGCTTTGAGATACATCACCTGTTGCGCACGAAAACGCCCTTCCCCATCCAGCAATACCGTGTATTCAAGTGCACAACCAATAATAGGACGTGGACCTTGACGAGCAAAATCCTTAATGTGTAAAAACACGCGATCTTTCGAGGTATCATTCGGTTGAATAAAACCATAGCCTTTCTCATCAAACCATTCGACTAATCGCCCCTGATCGCGCATTTTTATTTCCTATTTTTAAGCAGTCACAAATTTTAGTCTCTCTACCAGCATATTACGCATCTCTTGTGGATTTTTCTGCAAAATATCATCTCCAGTACGTCCCTGCTGTGCATTTTTTTGTGCAACTTGTAAACGCATTAGCCAAAACCGAGCTGCTGCCATAGCCAAATATAGCTCTAAACAGGCTTTTTCATCAGTCGTTAATGGACGTACAGTTTCATACGCTTCCAAGAAAGCTTGTGCCTTAATTTCGTTTAAATGCACGTCTGGATATTCGGTACAAAAGTCATTTAAAGTAATGGCGATATCAAACAGAAACTCATCTTTATTCAGTTCGTAAAAATCCAGAATACCTTTTAATTCGTTACCTTCAAACAAGGTATTGTCGCGAAATAAGTCTGAATGAATAAAACCTTTAGGACGGTTGGGATAGACCGCAGTTAAAGCCTCATACAGACCCAGAACTTCACTCAATAAAATAGCATCTGCAGGATTTAAAGTCGGTTTTAATTCTTTAGCGACTTGTAACCAATAATCATGATTACGATATTCTGCACGTTCTAAAGGAAAATCTTGTAATGCGATATGCATTTTCGCCTGGGCAATGGCAATCGCTTGTGCTTGTTCCACAGTCGATGGCATCGGGTGTTGACCGATCATGCGTGGTGCAATTTGAGCAGGCTTATTTTTTAGAGTATGAATAGCTTTACCATAATAATTTAGGGGCACTGGCACCGCTAAACCATTTTTGCCTAAATGCTCAAGTACTGGAACCAACTCGCCTGCGCCTTGCTCATCCATCTCTTCAAATATAGTGAGTACATACTGCGTAGCATTTTTACAAACTAAAAAATAGTTTGTATTCTGAATACCTCCTTGAATTGGAATCAGGTCAATCACCTCTAATCCATAAGGTGCTGCAAAAGCCTGAACTTCCTGTAAAGTCAAAGTGGTATAAACCGACATAGAAAACCTGCAAAAAAACTCACATAATTTTGATAGAATACATTCTCCAACTACCAAGGTGTAGCACCTTCGTGGCGAAGTTTCATAATCGGCTGTTATTTTTGGAAAAAATTATGCTTGCTAAACGTATTATTCCTTGCCTTGACGTAGATAATGGTCGAGTGGTGAAAGGTGTGCAATTCCTTGATATTCGTGATGCAGGCGACCCGGTTGAAGTTGCACGTCGCTATAACGAACAAGGTGCCGATGAAATTACCTTCTTAGACATTACTGCAACCTCGAGCGGCCGTGACACCACTTACCGTACTGTTGAGCGTATGGCAGAAAGTGTATTCGTTCCCTTAACCGTGGGTGGCGGTGTGCGTAAAGTCGAAGATATTCGCTCATTACTCAATGCGGGTGCAGATAAAGTCAGCATTAACTCGGCTGCGGTATTTAATCCAGAATTTGTACAAGAAGCATCGCAACGCTTTGGCGCACAATGTATTGTAGTCGCCATTGATGCGAAAAAAACCGGTGAAAATAAATGGGAAATTTTCACTCACGGTGGTCGTAAACCTACCGGTATTGATGCCATTGAATGGGCTGTTAAAATGGCTGAATATGGCGCAGGTGAACTGCTGATTACCTCTATGGATGCGGATGGCACCAAATCGGGTTACGACCTCAAATTAATGCGTCAAATCAATGATCGCGTGAACATTCCTACCATTGCTTCGGGTGGTGTCGGCTGTTTACAACATTTAGCGGATGGGATTTTACTCGGCGGAGCAGACGCAGTTTTGGCAGCGTCTATTTTCCACTTTGGTCAATACACCATTCCTGAAGCAAAACAATATCTGGCAGCACAAGGCATTGAAATGCGTCTCTAAAATTTTAATGATTGGTCATGTAAAAAGAGTGTTTTAATAACGCTCTTTTTTATTTTAATAAAGCCAGAATAAAATTTGAGATAAAAAAAAGGAGTCTTAGAGACTCCCTATAAACCAAGAAAACTACAGCGCGTGGTTTCTTGCAACATAAAACAAAAGATATATACACTGACCAGGTCAAGTTTGCTTACAACTTAACGATGCAGCAAATATAGAATAAAAAAGCAGTGGAATATTGACCATCAATGCCAAAAATATTGACAATTTACGACATGACTTTAAAAAGTGAGTATTGATAGTCCATTTAAAATCAAAAGGTGTTTAAACTCGCTAAAATTAAAAACCATAAACGCTAGCTTTATTTCTCAACCGATAATGGAGGCACTTTTTCTACCCATTTTGCTGGAAAGTAAGTCTCTGCCACAAAATTCAATACCTTTGAAAGAGGTTGAGGCAATGAGATGCCCAGCGGATTCTGTTCTTGCAAATCTTTCGATGAAATCACCCGGGTTCCGAGCACATAATCAAACCAAGGTTTGGTCACACACCAATTGGCATCCTGATTAGAATTCATATGATGATCATAATGCCAGGGAATTTTTTTCATTGCCCAGTCTGGCTCTAAATGGGCACGGCGATGAATATAATAATAATTACAGGCACTATAGACTGCGGCGAAAGCCATGCCTTTCGAGACAGGATAAAACATTAAACTGGTGCTCGTCGCCACTACTGCCAGAGAAACGATTTCATTTTTAGTGCGCCAGTTTGAAATGCCTTCGACATAGCCATGATCATAAAAATCTGTTTTTCGTACTTCACGATGATGCTCCCAATGCGATTTCATACTCTCTGGCACAGGGCTATAACGCGGCTTTCCAGTACGATGCGTACCATGCAAAATATATTTATGTGCAATCCATTCAAAGCCATTGGCCACCACCAATCCAACCAAAAAACCTTTCCACATATCAGTTCTCCTTCAATTGTATTGAATATAGGCCATGAACTGTGCTAAATATTGACCATAATATAAAACTTCATTGACAAATTACGACAATAAAAAGATCAATATGCAACAATTCAAGGATTACACAGGCTCCGTTTACGGAGGACTTGGACATTTACTTTATGCCTATAGCCAGGCTAAAGGCATAACTATTTCTAAAAAACTGGAACAAATTCAAAACTTGGAACGTTTTGAATTCGGTGTTTGGCGTGACTTACTGACGGATATGCAACAGCATATTCAAGTGCCTGCACTGGGCTTGGATATTGCCGAATTTGTACAACCCAAACATCTCGGTATCCTTGCTTATATTGCGCTGTCCTGTAATACCTTGGGGGAAATGTTACAACGTTATCATGATTTTCACCGCTTGATTTACGATGGCAGTGCTTTACATGTCAATATGCAGGGTGACTATTTAACCATTGGTTGGGGGGATATTCCCTTTCATATGACCACCCAACTCACCCATGAAATTTCGATCGCCTTGCTGTTTCAATTTGTGAAACACTTCATGGAATTTGATGATATTCATCTGCATGAGGTTCATTTTGTTCATCCAGCACCGAAGAATATCGCGCTATATGAGCAATATTTCCGTTGTAAAGTTCGCTTTTCACAACCGGTTGCGCAAATTGTTGTCCCTGTTTACGAGCTTGCCAGACCTTTTCAGCAAGGTGATCAAACCCTGCAACATCTGCTGATGCAACAAGCTCAAGCGCTGTTGGACAAGCTTCCCAATTCCACCCAACTGGATCAACGTCTACAACAGGCAATTTTAACTGGCTTACAAAAAAACCTGTATCAAATCGAACCCATTGCCCAGCAATTAAACATGTCGGTACGCCAACTGCAACGCCATTTACAACAACAAGGCACAAGCTATCAACAGCGCATGCAGGAAGTTCGACATCTACTGGCAGAACAATATTTAAAAGATCCGCATTTAAGCCTGCAAGACATTGCTTTATTGCTAAGCTATTCTGAACAAAGCGCCTTTCAACGTGCTTTTAAACAATGGACTGGCTATACACCACAACAATGGCGACAACAACAATATTGCTAAAATCGAGTCCCGGTCATACCAGTGTCATGTCTATTCATCATGTTGGAATTGAGAAATGTTCAATTTCTCGATAAATATAAAATGTCACCTGAGATTATTAAAAAAATTTATAAAAAATCTGGAGAATAAAATGAATAAATATCTTGCTGAATTGATTGGGACATTCTGGCTGGTGTTTGGTGGTTGTGGTAGCGCGGTACTTGCAGCAGCCTTTCCTGATTTAGGCATTGGTTTCGCCGGCGTAGCGCTGGCTTTTGGTTTGACCGTGCTGACGGGTGCCTATGCCTTGGGTCATATTTCTGGCGGACATTTTAATCCTGCAGTCAGTATAGGCTTATGGTTTGGTGGCCGTTTCGATGCCAAAGACCTGATTCCCTATATTATTTCCCAAGTCATTGGTGCCACCTTAGCGGCGCTGGTTTTATATGTCATTGTGCAAGGTCACGCTGGTTTTGTCGGTACAGGTGGATTTGCCAGCAATGGATTTGGTGAATTATCTCCGGGTAAATATTCAATGACCTCGGCTTTAATCATTGAAGTGGTACTCACCGCTATTTTCCTGATAGTAATTATGGGTGCGACTGACAAACGTGCACCTGTAGGTTTTGCTCCTATTGCGATTGGTCTGGCTTTGACCCTGATCCATTTAATCAGTATTCCAGTGACCAACACCTCGGTTAATCCAGCACGGAGTACCGGCGTTGCTTTCTTTGCGGAAACAGCTGCGTTAAGTCAGCTTTGGCTATTCTGGGTCGCTCCGATTTTTGGTGCCATTCTTGGCACGCTCATTTATAAAGTAGTGGCCTCGGAAAAAGATTAAAATATCACCCATAAAAAAGCTCACATCAGGTGAGCTTTTTTATGTTCCATGTGGAACATTTTGTTTTTATAGCTATTTATAAAAATGGATTTTCAATTTCCTGTTCATCTTGACGATCCATTTTCTCCGGCAAATTGGGTTCGTTCTCTAAGGCACTGACCACATCGTTTAAAAATGCCTGTAAAGCCTTAGCAGCCTGTAAGCCAGCCTGGTCTTTAGTCAGCTGCAAATTGCCATAAATACTGACACAATCTTCTTGGTTTTCTAAAGTGAGGTCGTGAATAGCATGCGATTCGGTACCATTTACAAAAGGCTTGAACATTGTATTCTCACTGATCTTTGTTGTTATTTAAAAAGTAGGATGATTTCCCTCATCCTACCTAAAAAAGGCTTATTTCAACAACTGTAAAATGTAGTGTAAAAGTCCTTCAATCAATTGTTTAACAATCGTATCTTGAGTATTGGGATCAATCGTTGGTGCCACATTCTTGTTCTCACCCGCTGCTGTAGTCGTAGCGGTTGCAGACGAGCTTAGCGAAGAAGATTTAAACTGTTTTTGCAAAGTGCTAAGTGCATCTGCACTAACTTCTTCGGCACACTGGCTTTCTGCATCCCAATGTGAATAGGCAATTTTCTGCGTCGCTTTGACCGCACTTGCCTTTAATGGCAAATTGTAAGTATTGCGCTTTTGGTCTTCTGTTAACTGAGGAAAAATATTAATTCCTGTGAGATCTTCCAATGCACATATACTGATCACATGCACTTTTGGTGCAGTATCTTTCAGGGTATTGTCGGCATAGTACACCCCTGCAGCCCCTGTTTTTGGCATATATATGGCTTTGTAGGTCGCTGTTGGAACAATGACCCCCTTACCAATCGTTTTGAGTTTTTTCGCAGAATATATTGGCCCTGTGACTACATAAACTTCCTGCTTCTGCTTGGTCACAATCGCCCGCGTAGCTTCCTCTAACTCACGCCAGACCTGCTGATTATTCTTAGGTGCTTGCGGCACCATATTGGCGAGAGAAAAGCTGTCATATTGCGCAGCTTTAGTGGGCATATCTGCATTCGGTGCCATATGTCCGCGGTCATAACCTGATGCTTTATAATCCGCTAATGTCGCCTGATGCTCCACTTTGACTTTGGTTTCTTCATGAAAGCTATCTTCACGCGGAATTTTTTGACTTAAGCGTTGTGGGGTCAAAGCTTCTGCAACCCACAAAGGCGTTTTCGACACCCCTGAATACATTACATTAAAACCATTAAAACACAGTGGATAGGTATTTTTATTGAGACTTTCTTTTTTTAAATAAGGTGGAATATCACGATAAAACTGATCTAAACAAGCCGAATTTGATGAAGATGGCAATGAAACAAATTGCTGGATTTTTTCTTGTCCAAACGCAATCGCAAAACTACTGGTCGCGACCAAACCTAAAATAATTTTTAAACTATTTTGATTTAAAAGTTGAACCCAAGATTTACCGGTTTTACGTTTCTTAATTGCCATTTCTAGATAAACACTCATTTTCCATGAGCTTAACAAGCACGGAAAATGAAGTATATGTAGCGAAAGTTGTTTGTTTAACATTTAAGCAAAA
Source organism: Acinetobacter sp. ANC 5378 (assembly GCF_013004315.1). Taxonomy (NCBI): domain Bacteria; kingdom Pseudomonadati; phylum Pseudomonadota; class Gammaproteobacteria; order Moraxellales; family Moraxellaceae; genus Acinetobacter; species Acinetobacter sp. ANC 5378. Next base: position 32,700 of record NZ_JABERK010000011.1, on the reverse strand, counting down.
CATGGTTAACAAAAACACAGTTGTTGTAACAGTATGTCTCATTTTCTAAAGCTTTTATAAAGACTCTTAATGGCTTTACGTATGTTTGATTGAAAAACCGATCCTCATTATGACAAGGTAAAAATACGCAAGATTCGGAATTATTATTTCTACGGAGTATTTTATGCATTCGAAGGTGTTAGGTTTAAGTTTGGTTACAGGACTAATGAGTGCAACTGCATTCGCAGAACCCGCAATTCAACCTGGCGATTCTTTAGAAAGTTTATCTAAAGTTAAAGTGACTACTACCGTGAATGGTCAAGCAGGTTCAATTCAAGATTTAGTGACAAGTGGCCAAATCCGTATTGTCGATGCAAGCCAAATCGCTGCTGAACCGACTCAAGCTGGATCTGAGACACAACAAGTACAAACCAATTTAGCTGCAGATGCATCACAAGCCGCACCACAAGCTGCGAATATAAATACAACAGCACAAGCAGTTGAAGCATCACCTGAGCAAGCAAACGCCCCTGCTCTCGAGCAAACAACTCAAGCTGCACCTGAAAGTGCGGATCCAATGCAGCCCAATGCTGAATTAGCTGTACAACAAACTGAACAAGTGATGGATCAAGAAGCTGCAGCTGCACAAGCGCCAGTGAATGATGCCAATGAAAATGTGGCTGCTGCGCCTGTCAATGCTACGGATATGTCGCAAACAGATGTAACCAACGAGGCTATCGCTGCGGCACCGATGAATACTGCTGAAACAAATGAAGCATTTGCTGCTACACCTGAAGCTACACAGCCAAGTGATGCGGTACAAGCAGCACCTGAAGCTGATGTTACAGATGCACCAGTAAATGCCTCTCCAGGAGCGCCGGCTGCAGAACAAACAGAGAACTAATCACTCTCTCGTTTTCAGGGCTTTCATCCTCCAAATAAAAAACCAAGGATTTTCTACCTTGGTTTTTTATTGTCTGTCATTTCTGGTCGTTAAATTTCGATTTGACTGCCCAGCTCGACCACGCGATTGGGTGGGATTTGATAAAAATCGCTGACTGGACTGGTATTGCGTTGCATGGAAATAAACAGTTTTTCACGCCACGGAGATAAGCCATCTCCGACTGTATGAATCAGTCGATCACGTGAAATAAAGAAGCTCATTTGCATCATGTCGAAGTCAAAACCTAACTGTTGATATGCCTGTTCCAGTGCCTCTGGAATATTGGGCTGATCTTTAAAACCGTAATACACTGAAATACGATAGAAACGCTCATCCAGTTTCTCGACTTTATTACGCTCTTCTTCTGCCACATAAGGAATATCACGGGTGATGACTGTCACCATAATATTCAACTCATGCAGTACTTTATTGTGCTTAATATTGTGCAACATGGCATGTGGCACAATATTTGGCGTACCGGTCAGGAATACTGCAGCACCCGGAACAAAGTGTGTTTCTGCACTCATGCCAATACTTTTGATAAACAGATTGATCGGCAACGCATCTCTTTCCAAACGTGCAAGTACAATTTCTCGTCCTGCTTTCCAGGTCATCAAAATGGTATAAACCACTGCACCAATCAAAATTGGTACCCAACCACCGGCAATAATTTTCAATGATGTTGATGCCACAAAGACAAAATCAATCAGCAAAAAGGGTACGGCAAATAACAGAACTTTCCACACTGGCCAACGCCAAAAACCATAGGCCAGGAACGAAATTAAAATCGTACCGCACAGCATGGTCATGGTAACGGCAACCCCATAAGCACTGGCTAGGTTGGCACTATTTTCAAACAATAAAATCAGGATAATCACCGAAATGAATAACACCCAATTGATGAACGGCAAATAGATTTGACCTTGTTCAACATCCGAAGTGTGATGCACGGTTAAGCGCGGCAAATAGCGCAGTTGAATCGCCTGATTGGTCATTGAGAACACGCCAGTAATGACCGCTTGTGATGCAATGACTGCCGCTGCAGTTGCTAAACCAATCATGGGAAATAAAGCCCAATCCGGAACCAGCATATAGAATGGATTGGCAATTGCATCTGGGTTACGGAGCAACAGTGCCCCCTGTCCTGCATAGTTAAACAGTAGACAAGGTAAAACAATGATGAACCAAGCGAGGCGTATCGGTAAGCGACCAAAATGTCCCATATCCGCATATAAGGCTTCACCCCCGGTTATGGTCAGAATCACTGCACCCATGGTCAGGAAAGCCACATACGGTTGATGGACAATAAAGTTAAAGGCCCAATGCGGGCTCACCATGGTCAATACAAATGGCGTTTGGATAATACTCCACACACCCAGTGCACCAATAGATAAAAACCACGCCATGGTTAAGGGGCCAAAATATTTCCCCATGGTCGCCGTACCATGCCGTTGTACGAGAAACAATCCAGCCAAAATACCAATCGCTAAAGGCATTAACCATTGGTTAAACATGGGTGTCGCGATACTCAAGCCTTCAATGGCTGACAAGACAGAAATTGCCGGGGTAATAATGCCATCGCCAAAGAACAGCGATGCCCCAATGAAGCCTAAAGCAATCAGATAAATCTTTTTGTTCTCGGCAATACGTGAGGTCCGCAGGTTCAATGCCAATAATGACATAATCCCGCCCTCACCATTATTGTCTGCACGCATAATGAGGGTGACGTATTTGAAACTAATCGTCAGCATCATGCACCAAAAGATCAGCGACAAAATTCCAAGCACGGAGGCCTCAGTGATAGCGAGATGGGCGGTGAGGAAACATTGCCGAAGGGCATACAATGGACTGGTACCAATGTCTCCGAATACAACCCCAAGTGCTGCGAGGGTAATCACAGGTAAGGCGGCTTTCTTTGCAGTACTTTGCATATTTTGTCTTCGTTTGTAGACACAATTTTTTCGCCATCATATCACCGAGAAAAAACTTTTGCTTTAAATCAATTGTTTCAACTTGGCAGAGTTGATTTTTTTAGTTATCATCGCGGCGCAATGGTGAGGTGTCCGAGTGGCTTAAGGAGCACGCCTGGAAAGTGTGTATACGTTTGCGCGTATCGAGGGTTCGAATCCCTCTCTCACCGCCAAATTCGACTTTTACGGTAGTTTACCGTAGTGCAAAAGGCTTGATTCCAAAGGGATTGAGCCTTTTTTACGCCCGATACACTACGATGGATAACTGTAGTATACCGACAACTTTGTCGGTATATTTGTCGGTATAAATTCAAATCAGCTAAATTTTGACCACCAAACCAAAGAAGTGCTGATTTTGTACCGACAACCAGGAGAAATCAGAATGGCAAAACAGTCTAATAAGCTGACTGCTAAAGAGGTCAAGAACCTTAGCTTTGATGTGAATGGGGCAAAGAAGCAAAGACATCCTGACGGCGGTGGCCTGTATTTATTGATTGATGATACCGAAGCGAAATATTGGCGTATGGATTACCGTCGACCAGTGACGCAAAAATACAATACCCTTGCAATTGGTACTTATCCAACCATTAGCCTTGAACAGGCTCGAGCAAAGAGAGAAGAATTTAAAAAGATGCTGGCGGACGGTATCGACCCAGCCGAGCAACGCAATAATAAAAAACGTGAGCAGCTCGAAACCCTAGAAAACACCTTTAGTAAATTTGCAGCAGAATGGTTAGAGATTCGCAGACGTGAAGGAAAGGTGGACAGTGAAACAATACGCAAACTTGATAAAGACATACTTCCCTTTATTGGTAAGTTACCAGTAGCACAACTAACCACTGAGCAACTAGAACGTGATGTAACCGATGCACTTGTTGAACGTGGTGCGCTTGAATCGGCTAGACGTGTGAAGTCAATTATCAATATGGTGCTTAAACTTCCATTAAAGCGCCGAATCATCACCTACAACCCTGCTCCAGACATTAGCCTGCCTCAACCAATCAAGGGCAATCACAATGCTGTGACGGATGAGAGAGAATTAGCCGATCTACTCCGTAAAACGTGGCACTTAACCAAAGACTTTCCACGTACACGGATCCGAACTGAGTTAGCAATAAAGTTATCAGCATATATCTATCAGCGCCCAGGGGAAGTCAGAACCTTACTATGGGAATCAGTAGATTTTGAAAACAGATGCTTGTCGTTTGCTGCAAGTAAAACGAATCAAGACCACATAGTGCCGTTATCAATTCAAGCTTATGACATTCTCAAAGAACTTGAGGAGCTGCGGACAACTTCAAAATATGTATTTCCAAGCGTCAAAACTTCATCTGAGTGCATGAGTGACGGCACTCTAACCCAAGTATTAAAACGAGTAGGTTTTAAAGGACAGCACACAGTACATGGATTCAGAGCAACAGCGAGAACGCTGCTCGATGAAGAAATTGAATACAGAACCGATATTGTAGAACACCAGCTTGCACACAAGGTTAAAGACCCAAACGGTACAGCTTACAACCGAACTAAGTTTTTACGCCGCAGACGCGAAATGATGCAGCTATGGTCGGATTATCTGGACACCCTTCGTCAAGGCGGGGATGTATCGAAGTTTAAGCCAAATGATGACAGTGAAAATCTGATTCAATTCAAACAGAACACTAAAACCGCATAATTTTCGGTATTATCAAATTGCTAGGTATAGGAGGCATCCGACAAGCAAGTACCCAACTTGTTTACCTAGCTACTTTTGGGGATGCTGTGGGAGGCACAAAAACATGATCAAGTCATTCAATGTTCCTACTGTTTCTATAAGCGAAGTCCTAAGCTTAGAAGGGAAACATTACGATTTCTTTAGAAAAATATTTGATAAGGTCTGTACCCTTTCTACCAGACAAGCTAAAGACGGCGAAATAACTAGGCAGGTGTTTGAAAATATTTTAAAACTGGAGAATGTGCCTTACGCTGATAGCTATATCAAAGACTTTATGAGTTATGTTGAGTTTTGGTCACCAGAGAGTCAATCATCGGATTTTTTGGTTCACTTCTACGCTCTAGATACTTTAGATGCTGCTTATAAGTACTGCTGCCAAGAAGATGCAGCTAAGAGCAATAACTCATTACACAGATTAGTTTTTGGCCCAGATACTCATAACTATCTTGTTGATGTAATCGATTATTTATCAGACCTAGAAGAAATTTCAGCAACGCATCTCACCGATAAAATAGCTAAGCACTTTATAGACAAAGCCGTAGAAAAAGCAATCCAAAAAGAAAGAGCACCTCAAAAGAAAGGTGGAGATTACAGAGCTGAAAAACATTACAGACCTAAAAAAGAGATTGTTTTTAAAGCTTGGGAATCTCATCAATTTCATGGTTATGCTGCATGTGCTCGACATTTTGCCCCAATACTAAATCTCTCACAGGGCACAATAGAGGGATGGCTCAGCAGAAAATACAGTAAAAAATAGATTTACCCTGTCTGCTAGCAGACTACCCATTGTGCTAGCAGACTAACCATTGTGCTAGCACATAGATTTTAAACCTTAATTATCAACAACATAATACCTCTAACGCCGTTGCACTACGGCACACAGTTAGAGGTTTTTTATGTCTGCTCAACAACAAGCTACTGCTCCAAAAGGTTTTTACCGCATGTCGCGCCTTGCGACTACTGCTGCACGCAAGGAACGCAAGTACACCACCAAAGAAGGAACAACTCGAATCATCAAGGCACGTCCTGAGCGTCAAGGCTTACTTCCAATGGGTGAAACAACCATATGGGACAAGGTGCGTGCTGGCGAGTTCCCTGCCCCGATCAAACTAACTGAACGCATCACCGCATGGCGCATTGAAGATGTTGAAGCATGGATGGCTTCAAAAGGATTGGAGGCTTGAGCATGAGTGAAAACCATCAAGCCAAAGTTTTGGCACATCTTAAAAATGGCAAGACTCTTAGCCAGGCAGAGGCTATTAATCTGTTTGATTGTTACCGCCTGAGTGCTGTGATTAAGCGTTTACGCAATGCTAGGCATGACATCGTCACGCACAGCGAACCCAACCTTAACGGCAAAGGCAGCCATGCACGATATGAACTGAAGGAGTGGCAAGCATGAATAAAAAACTCACTATCTCCAGTTTAAAGTTTTCTAAAGATTTTGGCTTACATCATAAAAATGTACTTCGTACTATTCGTGGCTTCAAATGCTCTAAAGAATTTAACGAGCGCAACTTTGAGCTGGTTGAATACACCGATGCTAAAGGTGAAAAACGCCCGATGTATGAAATCACTCAACAGGGCTTTACCTTCCTTATTTCTCGAACTTCAGGTCGTGTAAATGACCAATATATTGAGATGTATATCAATGCTTATGAAGAAATGGCCCAGCAATTAAGCCATGAAGAAGAATCACTTCATTACCAGTTAAACCAATTCACTTTGCAGTATATGTACGCTGAAGATGGAGCGAGTAACGCTGGGCGTGACCTCCAGTACTTGGGGAAAAAAGTTAAGCCCGAGCTTCGAAGAAAGATTCAGGAATTAATGGATAAGATTCAGTTGAAATTGCCTTTATTGGGGGGAGTTTGAAGTATGAAAGACCTACCCCTAAACATATTAAAACTGTTTTTAGCCTGGGCAATAGCTGTTTTTCTTGTTGCAAGCTATGGACGTTCCGCTTATGCTAATACCGTTCACCCACATGGTGAATCAGTTTTGACAGACTGTAAATTCTCAAACGGCGTACATTCCGCTCCCTGCGGTTTTTTTGTGCGTAAAATCTCTATGCATTCGCATGTTATGGCGGAGCTGGAGAGGGACACATTTATGTGTGCAGGTATCCGTTTGAGCCTGTCTGTCAACCCTTTTCAGCTTTGCCACCATTATTTGACAGTAATAGGCAAGGCTCCTTTAAATTCAGACGGAGCGCATTCTCATGCCTAAATCTATCTCAAATAAAACAGCTCAAGACTTTTTGGAAAATTCTCAAGTCATTCTTGAATCATTAGAAGGCTCGATATTTCGCTTATATGTGAGCTATGACCAGCACGATATATCCGATGCCAAAGCGAAGGCAATGCTTAGTGTATGTGAAATGCTGGCAAGTGCTGCTTTAGAAGATATTGAAAGTGCGAGCGCAAAAACAATACTAGATATATCAATGATTGTTAGCCGAGCCACTGGCATCTTATACACGCTTGAAGAATTGTCACGTTTAGACTTAGCCAAAGGCTATACAGCAGCAGCTATAAACGGATTAACCCTAGCTTGTAGCTCATTAAATGAATTATTAGAAGTTGCGGTAGATTATGTAATGAAAGGGGGTGCTGTATGAATGCAAAACTCCCTTGCGATAAAACTGCAATTACTTTGGCAGTCAGCACCGATCCAGTAACAGGCACTAAAACCGAATATCATTCTCTTGAAGATTTTGCTCAAAGCTGTATTGATGAGAAGGCTTTTAAGGTTAAACCTGAGAGTTATATTTGTTCTGAATTGCCAGAATATAACTGCGAAGAATGTGAAGCGCTCCCCCTGGTCAATCCTCAGCAATTGACTGAAGTCATCGGGTATGGAATCAGAGGTATTGCCAAGAAATACGACATTAGCCAGACACCTTGTAAAGAGATTGACTCTAAAAAAGTATCTTTTTCGATTGGTAAAAATGGAGTATTTGCAAGCAACACAAATAATAAATATATGCCGTATGTCTTAGGTACAGACAATATAGATTTATTTGTGCAACTTGCGAAGGCTGGAGAGGCCATTGTGCTTCATATGGATATTGATGCAGCGTATCAGATTATAAACAACAGTATGCCGGAATCAATACTTAGAATGATGGTGGGCTTTAATCCATCCAAACATAATCAGGATTTATTTGTTCAGGTAAATGAGAATTTTAAGACACTTTCAACCAATCAGATTAAGCAGTTTTTTACTGAAAAAAAGCAGCAAATCATAAAATCAATTGAATCTGATTCATCTGTACAACCTCAAGTTGAGGAGATTCCAGTAAATCTGAAGGTAGATAATTCAGGAAGCTGGCAGGCTCCAGTGAGCCTGAGAAATGACACTTTAATTCAATCAAAACCTTATCCTATTAATGAACTTCCTGAAGTTGTCAGAGAGGCAATTTTAGCCACCACTGAATACGTTCAAGCTCCCCTAGCAATGGCAGCTCAATGCGTTTTAGCCAGTATTTCATTTTTAGCACAAGGTAAGGTGAATGCACCTAGAGAAACCAACAGGGAGGGAATGCCTTCCTCTCTATTTTTCTTAACTGAAGGTGGTAGCGGTGGGCGTAAGTCATCATGCCAAAAGCTGGTTGAGCTACCGATCCGGGAGCATGAGCGCCAACAGAATGACGAGTACAAAAAGGTGCTGGACGATTGGAACGCTAGGTCAAAAACAATTGAATCAAAAGAGTTTGCTCAATGGACGTTAGATAATCCAAGACCAACCGATCCGACCAGTATTTTTTCAGACATTACTATCGAAACCTTAACCAAGTTTTATATTAAAGGAATAGTTAAAAATGCTTCGTTAAGTAGTGATGAGGCCGGACAGTTCTTTGATGGTCACACCATGAAAGGCGACACAGCCAAAAGCGCCTTAGGTACATTCACCAAGTTGTTTGATGATGGATATTGCCAGAGAAATCGGGCGTCATCTGATGATAATGGAACAGCCTATGATGTTCGCCTGACCTTCAACCTACTTGGGCAACGAACGGTACTTGCTAGTGCGCTAAATGACACAACTTTAAGAGGACAAGGCTTTTTACCTCGATTTATTTTAACTGCTCCAGAGAGCATTGCTGGACAAAGAACGCATACGGTTGAGTTTAGACAAAAGCTGAAAAACTCACACAATGACCCTCGATTAACTAAATTTTGGAATCGTTGTAGAGATATTTTAAAAGATGAGTTACCCGTCCTTTTGAATGATTCAGGAGAGGTTTCATACTTCCCTGTGATGCAGCTATCGAATGAAGCAGAGCTACTGGAACTTGAGTTCTACAATGAGTGTGAGATTTTACAAGGTAGCGGAAAACAATTTGAATTTATGCAGCCTTTTGCCAGTCGTGCAAATGAACTTGCCAGACGTTTAGGAGCGGTCTTAGCTTACTTTGAAAACAGGTCTGAAATTGATTTAGAAACCATGCGGGCAGCTTGCGCCGTCATTCGACATTCATTGTCTGAGTGGTTCAGGTATTCGGACATTGAGGTTGCTGATGAGAGTGATTCTGAGAAGCTGATTAAGTACCTCTTAACCAAATGCAAAAAGGAAAAAACCAACCTGTTGCAAAGAACGATAGCAATGAAAGGCGCACCACTTCAAATAAGAAAAGCGAAGGAGTTCGACCCTTGTTTAAACGAGTTAATCGAGTTCAATTATGTTCGACTGGTGACCATTAACCGATCCGCTTACATTGAATTGAATCCGGCATTGCTGAAATAGTTGCGATTTTGCGTTTTTTGGCTGAAACCCTTGTGGTGTAAGGTTCTCCATGTCGCAAAGGGTGTGCGATTCCAATGCGATGTATGCGACATGAACCGGTAAAAATCGCACGTGCCGCATACGAATCGCAAGGGTAATGCGATACGGAAAGCTAGACAGGACAAGGCTTACACGGAAAAATCGCAAAATCGCAAAAAATCTAGAAAATATAAATTAATAGGTCTGAATAATGGCAGATTTAAAACAGTGTCACAGTGATGAGCCAGACAAGTTCATCGTTAGGTTTGACGATAATATTAAGAAAGCGTTAGAGCTTCTCTTTAGAGCCAGATTGCACCAGTGTTTTATATATATGGGCCCACTTGATGAATTGTGCTGGGGTGGAGAAGGTACGCTTCCACATGAATTTTTAGATGAGGTGGCAGATCATAGCGCTGCACTGGTTGAATACTTCCAGTACACAGATAGATATATAGGCCACTTCTTTACTCGAGCGTTTGACGGGTATCTGTATTGTCTTAATCAGATGCAAAAATCCTTTGATGATGTCAGTGTATTGTCCTGCTATGTTCCGGTCCTGTATTGGCGCTCTACCATTAAGACGGCGCTACAGCTCAGTGATGCGGAGTTGAACATTATCCAAGGGATGTTAATTCACTATGAGCTCATCAAGTACCTGGATGACTCAAACACGATTCTAACCACCTCAGAGCAAGAGCTAATTAACCACTCAATGAATGAGGACGCATGTGCTGACTTGAACTTTTTGCTGACCAAACCTAGACAGTTTGTTTATTGCTAAATAACAAATAATTTAATAATTGAGGGATAAGAGATGGCTAACTTAAATAGAGTGACAGTGATGGGTATTTTGGGTCGTGACCCTGAAACTAAGAATTTCCCCAACGGTGGCAGTATTACAACATTCAGCGTTGCAACTTCCGAGCATTGGAAGGGCAAGACCACTGGCGAACGTAAACAGGCTACAGAATGGCACAGGATTACCACCAACAACCGTTTAGCCGAGATTGCCAGTAAGTACCTCAAGAAAGGCGGAAAGGTTTATATCGAAGGCTCATTGCGTACAAGGAAGTGGAAAGACCAAAGCGGATCAGAAAAGGAAATAACCGAGATTAGAGCCGATGAGCTGCAATTGCTTTAAATGATAATAGCTCCCTTCACTGGGGGCTTTTTAATGTCGATAAAAAAGCAATAAATCGACATGACAGCGATAACGTGTCGATGCGAATAACTAAAAACGACTAGAAATAACTAACCCCAGTTAGATCAAGTTAGATCATGAAAATCTATTTAGATTCTCTATACACAGTCCTTTGTGATAGCTGCATAATAAATCGACCAAACTTATGTGCTATAAATTTGATTATTTTAATAAGGGGGTAATTATGAAAAAAATAGCTTTGACTTGGTTAATCTCATTGGTGTGTGGTGGTGTCTATGCTGCAGATTGGGTCGCCATTGGGAACGGTCAAGATGGGGATGCATATTATGTTGATTTTGACTATTACAAATATGATAAGAAAACTAATGCAGCTGACATGTGGTTTAAAAAAGAAAGGCAGAATGGATCCACATACTTCACACACAAAAAATCATTATCTAGATTCTACTGTGGCAGCAAAACTTACAGAACATTATCTGCAATAACGTACCTAGCATCAGGAGAGGCAGAAAATACCTATAGAGACAATTATCTACTCCCGGCAGAAACCGTATTTCCAGATACAACCGGTGAGCTTTTATGGGATGTTGCATGTGCAACGCCTGCAAAAGGCTTGGATTTTAAGTATGCGAATTTAGAAGATTTTAACGACTATCATGAATATCAGAGAGCATCTTATGCATACCTGAGAATGAAGCCTCAGCCAAATATTCAATTTTTCGGCCAATTAACACCACATGTAAAAATAGAGAATTACCATAGTTACGATGAATATCTTAAAGATGTGAAAATAGAACTAGATAAATTGAGAGAACAAAATATTATTAAAAATTATAAATAAGCCACCCTCGGGTTGTTTTTAATATTGGAGAGATGTGCTCATAACTGAGCGCATTTTTACGCTGAGTGGCGAACGCAATTTTGCGCTGGCTAAAACTGTAGTTTTTTGTAGTAGCAATGAACTACGAAAGTTTCGTAGTAGGTCAACGCAATTTTGCGCTTTGCTTTGAAAACAATAAGGTATGGTCAAGATGACCACCCCCAAATTTTTGGGAACTGATAATTACACAAATGGCACTGAGCGCAATTTTTCGCTGAGTGGAGTATATCCAAATCTGGATACACCCTATTGGGGGGCATGTCCAAATCTGGACAGACCTCAAAATTGAGGTTTGCAAGTGACTATCAGGTACTCACAAAGATAACCACAAATTTGAGGGCATCTATTTCACCTGCATGGCTTTCAGAGATTACTGAGACTCAAAATATTGGCATCTCTTAACTACAATTTTTGTGTAGTAACTAGCTAGTAGATAGTCGGTTACTGCTGACGGCGCAAAATTGCGCTTTCATAAATACCCGCATAGCTCTATTAATACCGATCTGGCCATTCAAACCTACGCCGTAAATTGATTAAAATTAAATGATATATCCCCATCACTACAGAAAGAGAATAACAATGAAATATCTTATTTATATTGCGCTAATTGCACTGGCAACAAATAGTTATGCAGAGGAATGGGGTGAAATTGGAGAATCTTATGATGGTACAAAACACTATTACGATATTGATTCGTTAAAGAAACTCAATGGTTACAAATTTGAGTTTTGGCAAAAAACAGTAGATAAGCAACAAACCACATTACAAAGGTCTCAAGTCGATTGTGTAAGTGAGACATATACTTTTAAAGAAGCTTATATTTATAAAAAAAGTAATGTTGAGCCTGTTCCCGACCAAAATTTAGTAATAACTCCTCCACCTGGTACTGCTGCATATTTAACACTTGAAAGGGTTTGTAATTATGGAGTTGCACTCGAATTTAGTAAATTAAATATGCCGAAGAGAGAGGATTATCAGGATGACGTTCAGTTCGAAATGCAAAAAATCATTGCTTTCGGCTTCGGTGATTATGAAATAGATGATGAGTTTATCAACGACTATTTGGCTATGTGGGCCAGTGTAGAGAATGAAAAAATAATTTATAGAAAATTTGTTAAAATTCTAACCAAAATTGATGAGCTCAAATTAAAGTACATTCACTTAAAATTAAATGAAAAAAAATCTTCTTACTAAAATCATCTCAATTATCTTTCCAGACCTTAGTTTCGAGAGAATCTTTCCCTAGATTTCTCTCTATTCAGGATTGCAACACAGCATGAAATCAGTGAGGTAATTCGTTTGGCTCATCATCTTCAAATATGATTTTAAATGCCGGCTGCACATTGGCACTAATATCCATCTTCTGCTTATCAGAATACCCATGATTGGCCAGCATCAGCTTAACAATGGTGCTGTTCATTGAACTACCTAAGCCGCCGTCAATCAACATCATCTCCTGCTTCATCTTGATAGCGTCTAACGTGTCCGAGAAGTCCTTATCTTTTCCTGCCCATTCATACAGACTAGAGCGTGATGCACCAAGATAACAGCCAAGTCCTGCAACGCTTGGAACGGTATTACCAACGTCCTCAAAGCCTCTGATTAAGTATTCTTTGGCCTTGGCAATCACTTCATCCGTTAAACATGTTGGTCTGCCGAGCTCTTTTTTCATTATTTCCACCCCTACCTCAAATTTGAATCCAATAGAGGCCTAAGCGATTGCTTAAACCTCATATCTTTAATAATTATCGAGAGACCTGATTAGCACCACCAATAACGCCAAGTTTGGTCAGTTGCTCAATCACTGCCTTCTCACCATTGCCATATCTCATGTTGTTAAGTGTGGCTTCTGGGACCTTAGTTCCGCTGGTAATGGATGGTTTTAAAGCATTATTCACCTTGACGGCGTTAGCAGCTCGCTTGAATGGTCCTGCCACGTACTTCACACCAGGTAAGTCCACCACCCCTAGAAAGAAGTTCATTAAGGCTGCAGAGGTGTTCGAGTTGTTTACATAGGAATGAGCAGGCTGAGTAACCAGATAATGCCCCGCCATGCCAATATCTTTAATTTTCAACACCTCCTCAGGTGAGAACAAGGTGTTAAGTCTGCGGTCACCGATTGAATCAAGTACACGCTTCATCCCTGCCGGACTAAACTGCCCATTTTGATTAATGGACTGGTTGGAGATATGTTTCAACACCTGGCCTTTAATATCTGCAACTGACTGCGGATCTACGTTGTTAAGTAAATCTACTGTCTTTTTCAGTTCTGCTACGTTGCTATTCAGGACATGCTTTTGAAATAACTTGTCAGGCTCAGTTCCTTTAATCGCGTCTTTGAGCAGCGGGATGCTTTCGATTTGCTGAGCGTTAAACTTATTGGCATTACGTGCAAACTGGTACGCCGTTGCTGCGTCATTACCACCAGTAGCAGCCAGATTGCGCATAGCTTCAGATTGTCGTCCTTCCAGCGCATCACGGACCACACCAATTGCATAAGTTGCACTTGTAGGCTGACCATTTTGTAGAGATGCTTTGTACTCACGGTTTAGGATCTTAACAAGCTCCTCCGACTTGCCCAGGGTGAAGCTATCCGGGGTCTTTTCAATGTCCTTAATAATCTTGCTTACGCTTGGCGGTAAGCTAGACATGGCGTATTGCTCGTCCAGTTTAGTGATAGCGTCATTCGCAAAGCCACGGCCATCCAATACAGCATCATTGCCCGGTGTTTTTCGTGCATTGTCATAAGCAGCGTTAATGAACTGCTTGTTTTGCGTATTCTGGGCCTTTAAAGAAGTAACCGCGTTTTGTGCAGCACCATAAGCATCATCGGCCTTTCCGCCTGTATTGGTGGTCACATCATCAAGTAAGCCAGTGAGCACCTGGTTATCTTGTATCAGCTTTTCACGTAGCGGATCGCCAGCACCTTGAATCTTGGCAAGCTCTGCCTGTTTCTGCCATAGTTTCGGGTCACCGGTAAGCTGTGCCTTGGTTGGTCGGATGCCGACACGGTCAAACACTACTTTACGGGCCACCGCTTCCTGGTTAACTGCCTTGCCTGACTTTAACGCTGCTGCAACGTCTTTGCGCAATCCATTCACAATGTTGTCTGACAGGTCTCCAATATTAATATTTCTTTGCTTTAGTGCCGCCTCGATTTGGTCGTCAATTGTTTGGCTCACACGTGTTTGAGCTGCAGCCTTAACGCTTGGCACAGTCTTTTGAGCAACCTTGGCAATACCTTTACCAACCTTGTCACCAGCTACTGCACCAACTGCACCGCCCGCAGCACCCGCAGCAACATTCAAGCCTCGCTGCCCTGCATTTTCAGCGAAACCAGCACCACCAATTGCACCACCAACTAAAGCATTTTGAGCCAATACTTTAGCACCAGGGCCAGATAGAACCTTTGCTGTACCAAAGCCTTTTGCTGCTGCAGAAACTGGAAGTGTCGCCACTGTTTGACCAATAAAACGACCAACATTCATGCCAGCACCACTTTCTTTACGTGTTTTCTCGTAAAACGCCTTTTCTTCAGCTTTGGCTTTGGTGAATTTGCCATAGTCGTTAGTATCGAAATTTGTGCCAAGATTAATATTGGATTGCTTTGCAGCTCTATCTCCAGCCCATAATGCGCCTTGCTTTATGCCGCTAAAAATATCATCCATGCCCGCACCAATATCGACAAGTAGGGATGGTTTTTCAGGTTTTGGAGCGGGTTGTGGTTTTGGTTTGGGTTTGGAATCAATAAACTTAACTTTTAAGCCAAGTTGCTGTGCGATTTGATCTTGTGTAAATCCTGCTGCACGCGCTTGTTTTACCCGATTATTAAAATCTGAATTTTTTCGCAACTCGTTCCAGATTTCAGAATCTTTGTAATTCGCCTGTTTTGCTCTTGCAACTCTATCTTGAAGTTGTGATGCCATAATTCTAATCCTGTGTAAGCACGCCTTGTTGCTGTCCTCTCAAGGCATTTAAATCGACATACTGAGATTGCGTATTTTGACGTAGCGCATTCAAGTCAACATACTGTTGCTGCTGCAACTGTCCTCTTAAGGTGTTAAGGTCAACATACTGTTGTTGTGGTTGCTGCTTCTTTCTTAGGGCATTCAAATCAACATATTGAGCTTCATAGCTTTGCTGTGATTGCGATGAATATCCACCAAGAAGCTTATCAATTTCTGCTTGTGAGCGTTTTGGTTGTGCATAAGGAGATGAAGGTAGTGATGCCCAAGTGCCACCAGACTTTCGCACTGCTGTCTGATAATCACCTTTTAGGACGTAAGGCAGCGCACCATTTTGCATAAGCAATCCGATAGCTGCAATATCTTGAGATTGTGGGGAGAAGTCCTTCAATCCATAGCGCCTAGAAGTATCATCCCAGGTTGGTTTTAAGAACTGATAGCGACCTGCAGCCGTGGTTTCATTCATCTTTCCATCAGTCTGTTTAAATTGCTTTCTGACATTTGGGTGTGATGATAAGTTGCCAAAACGCTCATTCCCAAAAATGGTGTTATAGCCATGCTTCACACCCTCAGCACTAGCAATTACATCAAGCATCTTTCGGACATTTGGATTGTTTAAATACTGCTGAGGATTGGTCATGTTTCACCTATTCGAAAAGGATTGATGATAACGATGGTCGACCACCAGTGTTATTCGTTGGAGACCCACCGCCATTTTGACTTGGTTTATTTATTCCAGGTCTAGCAATGCCATAGTTGTCGTAAATAGTATTAATGTTCCCATTAAGTGTATTTATCGTGTTGCGCTGGATTCCTGCTAGTGTATTTAATGCCTGCATAGCCGCATTATTGTCACGAGGTGGGTTTGCTGTAATAGTTGCAACAGCACGTTGAGCATCACCCTCAGTTTGAGTGCCTTTAGCCATCATAAGCACATCATTAGCAGCTTGATTCAGCGCAGCCTGGAATTTATCAATAGCTAAATCATTTGGTGTTGATAAGCCTAATGCCATGCGCCCCTTTGCTGCTACAATATTGGATGCACTTAAATCTAACTTCCCACCCTTCAGGTCGTTCACTAGGTCGCCAATCTTGGTGTAGCTCTGACGTGCTTGTGATAGTTGTGTGTTAGCCTCATTTACCTGTTTTAGAGCATTATCACTGAGTTTTGGAACACCATTAGCTTTACTTGTTGCTGATAATGGTTTTCCATCTTGATCAACATACGGAATGCCTTTGCCATCCCCTAAATCAATGTAGGTAACCCCGCCAATGGTTTCTAATTTTGCTCCATTTTTAAGGGCAGCCTGCCCCTCGGTATAAAGTGGTGAAACTTTGCTTTTTTTAAACTCAAGTTCATCTTGGTTAGACTGGAACTGCTTGTCAGTGCCGTAAATGCTCGCCTGAGTAGTCCGGATATTGTTTTTGGCGGATGTGTTGTTATCCAAAACGTTGTCAGCAGTAGTGAGTGAGTATTTCGGATCCTGCAGGCTTTTAAACCGACCAAACGCATATTGTTGCTGCGTCTTGGCGTCCTTACCTTCCAGATCAGTTAATGCCGCCAATTCAACCTGGTAACTTTCTGGACTGATTGCACCGTTGTTTTTCATATTTTCCAGCTGTGCTTTTGCTACAGAAGAGCCACCGGTTAAATACGCGCTCCAGATGGTGCCGGTATTGTTTTGGCGTGTAATACCTGTTTCGGTTTTTAGCTTTCCAGTCTTAGCATCAATCTCACCAGACTCAGCACCTAGCTTTCCAGTTTCAGCATAAGTTTTGCCAAGCTTTGCATTAAATTCTAGCTGGTCATTTGCTGCTTTTGCTGCCGCTGCTCGATCGGCTATGAGTTGAGTATTTAACTTATTCGCAAACAGTGAATTATTTGCAAATGCTTGCTGGTCTTCCGGGTTGGTAAGTTGGCGCATTTTCCGCAGCTTGGTTTCATAACCAATCTGGCCAATATTCCCGATTAGATTTTGCAGCTGCTCCATATTACGCTGCTGGATAGCCAATCCCTGTGCAGTGCCATCCGTAATAATTCTCGGATCAAGTGCCATACATAACCTCATGCTGTATCTATAGGGCTATAGAGATGGCCTAATAACGCTTAGTAAAATCCCAAATCTTCACCCTAACTAGGTGGAAAAAAATCATTAAAAAACACTTCTAAATTGGTTATTATTTTACCACGTAAAACAAGTAAATTAACTCTAATTTTCAATAATTTATGTAAGTTTTTACGTACAAATTAGACATGATTTTTATACGTTTTTATACTGATATTTTCATCAGAAAATAGGGTTCTAATTTCAAGTTTTATCAGGTTCAAAGGTTAAGTTTTGTTAGGTTCAAATACTTACTATCACTTACTTTCAAATAACAGGTTTTGACAGGTTTTTTATACTGGAAAAATTGTCAGGTTTTGTCAGGTTCATATTTCTATTTTTTGGATGGATAACAAAATTATGACCGTATACCCCATGTCCGTACTTTTGATCATTTTATATACGTGGACTATGTTACTACATCAAAAAAATGCTGTTACCACATCAAAACTTGTATATCTGTTTTCCTGTTACCACATCAAAACGATATGCCTTATGCGATGTTTTGGTCAAATAAAAAATATAACTTCATGTCGATATTCTTAGCGAGTTATCTCAGTCGGATTGATCAGGTATAAATAATTATTGAGAGCGTAAATCGTGGCATAAGACCATGTAAATTTAAGGCATTAAAAAGGCCCACTATTGTGAGCCTTTCTTTTGCGTCATATCTTCATTCAATTTTTCTTTAACCCATCCACTAAAATCATTGAGCTTATTGGCATGAGTCAATAGATCGGCATCGTGTGGATTCTCAGTATTAAAGCTAACTAACTTTTGTTTGCGCTTTTTCTCATAGCGAGTTTTGGGGTATCTGAAACTATACCGATACCCAAAATATGGGTATCCATATCAACTGGAGCAATGAGTTTCGGAACAACTACGCGCAAGGGAGAAGATAGAGGATTGGATTCTAAATCTGGCCTTACCCGGTACAATAAAATGGAGCAGCAACTCACATGCTTATTCTTTATATTTTTTTAAGCTAAAAACTCAATTCTATATTCAAAAATACCCAAATCGAGAGATAAGGAATCGAATTGACGATACGCGTACCAACATCACAACTTTTTCCACTTGTCGGTATATTTGTCGGTATATTTAAAAATACCAAAATTTATTATTATTTATTTCAGTAAGTTATGTTTTTATTACGACTTCCTCTCTCACCGCCAGAATTTGAAAAAGACCTAAATCGAACGATTTAGGTCTTTTTTATTGCTTATAAAATCGCTTAAAATCCTATTCGGTTCATTTATTTTCAAAATTTTTATGCATGACTATAAATAATTTTTTAATCTTCTTATTTAAAATTTCGAATCAAGCAATGATAAAATAACAATTAAAAAAATTATCATAAAGCTGCAATATTCTGCTGATAATAATCGTATTACAGCACCTTCAATCAAATCATAAAAGCATATTCAACATATAAAAAACTTCTATTCGGGAGTAAGCATGAATACCAGCCATAATTATGTAAAACAGATCAAAAATGCGAAACGTGGGGGTTATACCCCAACCATTGCCAAAGATATTAATAAACATAAAGTTCAGAAAGCCATACGTTTAATTGAACAATGGAGAAAGCTCGCAGATGAACTCAAGCCACAAATGCAAATCGACATGGCCTTAACATTAGAAGAATGTGCTGAAGATTTATATCAAATTTTAAGGAATAAATAACACTGCTAAAATTGAAAGATTGTTTTACGTCGATACATTTTTTTGATTCTTCAAAATATCAAAAAATATGAATGCAATTCAATCGCTCATTTTTTGGCTTGCGTTTTTAACAAAATTCGCTATTATTCATCCCACGTTGCCGGCATAGCTCAGTTGGTAGAGCAACTGACTTGTAATCAGTAGGTCCACAGTTCGAATCCGTGTGCCGGCACCATTTTATACTTAGCCTCGCTTTTTAGTGAGGCTTTGTTGTTTCTGGGCTTTGGCTTTTCAAAGACTAGCTAAAATGTCAGTGCTTATTATTTTTTCGCGCTGATTTGCACATACTTGACCCAACCATCTGCATAAAGCTTGGCACATAATTTTGCTGTCATACGAATTTTAAATGCATCCAAATCTGTAGTCTGCTGGGGTAATTGCTGAAAGTATTTTGCAAAACCCTGTAAAACTTCTTCAGATAAATCATGGATTTCAATCTCCTCAAAATCATAGCTCTGCAAAGTTTGCTTCAAGACTGATGCCGTCATTAAATTATTTAAATTCACATCCGCAGCTTTTAACAACCACTGATACTTTTTCTTTTGGAATGAATTTAAATTCAGCCATTGATCAGACAATATTAAATAATGAAAACCCAATCTGCCCTTTGAATTTAAAACACTCCCGACTGAATCGAGAAATGAATTCAAATTAGAGTGATAGGCAGCATCGATACAGAGCACCACATCAAAGCCAGATTTGAACTGAATCTGTTTTAAATTTAAAAAAGAGTGTGGGTGAATCGCAGTAATTTGAGGAAAATGGTTTTGAATTTGAATCACACAGCTGGATTGTAATTCCACAGCTTCAATGTGTTGAACATGATAATGCTGCTGCCAATGAAGCAGACTTGCGCCCTGCCCACAGCCTAAATCGAGCAATCTGTCTTTTGAATTTAAATGGACTGCTTGCGCCAACTGATCTGCCAATTGACGACAAGCATCGGGATAGGACGATGTTGCATCATCCCAATAGCCCAAATTACTCCAAGCGAGTTCAGCATCGTCCCCTAACTGTTTTGCGTTAATCGCATACTTATGTTGTGAAAACTGCTGCTGAATCGTTTGAAGCCATTTCATGTATTAGTAGCCGAGTTGTGGGGCAACCTCAACTTTAGGTTTTAATCCCATAAACGGCAATGGGGCATTAAGAATTTCCGCAATATGAATTGCTGAAGTCACTGCCGATTCTAAAAGTGGCAAACCATCGCAAGACCAAGAACCACAATAGAACACTTTACGGTTGAGATCTTTATGGCGTTGTTGCAGCTCTTTATTTAAAGCCACTGTTTGTGAGTCAACCACAGCACGAGTTAAGGTAACGCTAGAAATGATTTTTTTAGGATCAATTTCAGTCACCGGCTGCCAGGTCTGGAATACCGGATTTTTACCGACCAGACTTGGCTCAACCGAATTCAACCATACCGTGAATTGTTGACGGGTAAATTTACGATCCATCATATAACTGAGTACCGCCCAGTCTTTACGCTTGGGTGGCATCACGGTTTGATCTGTGTGAATCACCAATTGACCCTGTTCAAATTTGAATTTCTTTAACAGCTCAATATCATCTGCAAATTGTTCATTATTTAAAAAGGTTTCAATTTTATTGGTCGGTGTCGCTACAATGACACGGTCAAAAATGCGTTGCTCACCTAACGCATTTTCAACTAAGACACCATTTTCTTGTTCTTTGACCTGGGTAATGGCAGAGCTATTATGAATTTCAATGCCTTCAATCAGCTTGTCTACCAACGCCGGCGTGCCACCTTGGAGACGCAGCAAAGCATCGCCATCAGTTAATTGACGCAAGAATGTCAATAAAGGTTTTGCTGGCCATTCGCCAATGGTTTTCGGGTTACAGGTACAAATGGTATAGAGCACCGGCATCACTGCGCCATGCCAGAATACTTCTTCAATATCATTATTATTTATAAATTCAGCCAAGGTAATATCTTGATTCTTTGATTTGAAGAATCGAGTGATGGCCGCTTTCAGTTGCAGCATGCCTTTGACCAAGCGCCAACCGTATTGCTGAAGCCCTTTACGGTTGTTAATAATCGGAAAGTTACCAATACGACTACGCGTGGTGGTCAGCCATGTTTCAGTGCGGTCTTCAAACAACCAGCTGCATGCCATATAGGTACGCACCGGGAAAGTGGGGATACCCAAATATGTCGCCAAACTGAGGGTGTTTTTCCACAAATGAGGATTCATTACACGCAAGGGCGCATCAATTAAACCGCCTTCAAATTCAATGCTATGGCTATCCATACCACGTCCAGGCAAGGCTTCAAAAATAGTTATACTATGCCCTGCATCTTTAAGAATTCTGGCGGCAGCTAGCCCAGCCATGCCACTACCAATAACTGCAATATCCAAAATTATTATCCGTCAGTTACACATAAGATTATTGAAATTATGAACCAAGCGAGATTAAAAAGCGGTATTAAAATCTTCCAGAATATGTTTTTTTAACAAAAGTCATCATGATGGAGATCCGAAATATTTTTACATTTATTTACATAGAAAAAATCCAAAATAAATACAAGGAAATATTAAAATTTTTCCAAATATATTAAAAAAACCTTTTAAAAAGCATATATATATTAACCAATATTATAACGATCGTTTTACAAAAGCACAAAATATCACTATGATGCATCACATAATAATTTGACCACCAGATCCACTGTTAACCCCCTATAACTATGCAAATGCTGTAAAAACAACAAAATTTATTTCGCAAAAAGCCCCTAAATATTTTAGGGGCTTCTTTATTTCTTGAATGAGCAATGAATGGCCAAAATTAACTGGCAACCGGGATCTCACCAAACTTACCGTTATTAAAATCATTAAAGGCTTGCACGATTTCATCTTTGGTATTCATCACAAATGGACCATAGCCCTGAATGGGCTCATTCAAAGGTTGACCAGTGAGTACCAGGAATTTGCTGTCTTTAATCGCTTGCAGTTGAATATCGGCTTCACCATCTTGAGCAAATAGGACAATGGAACTGTCTTGAACATGCTGTGTTCCATTCAACTGCATTTCACCGGATAGCACCACAACCAGTACATTGTGATCGACAGGTACATGAATGTGATGCACATGTTCTGCTTTCAACTCACCATCCCATACATTTACAGGACTATAAGTAGAGGCAGGGCCTGAATGTTCTGCATGCTCGTCTATATAGCGACCTGCAATCACGCGGAGATGGCCTGCACCATTTTCAAGTTCAATAACCGGAATTTCTTGTGCTTCAATGGCCTGATATTTAGGTGCCGTCATCTTGTCTGCCGCAGGCAAGTTGACCCAAAGCTGCACCATTTCAAACAA
This sequence comes from Acinetobacter sp. ANC 5378, assembly GCF_013004315.1. NCBI lineage: Bacteria > Pseudomonadati > Pseudomonadota > Gammaproteobacteria > Moraxellales > Moraxellaceae > Acinetobacter > Acinetobacter sp. ANC 5378. The sequence goes on along the minus strand of NZ_JABERK010000011.1, from coordinate 10,148 downwards.
GCCGCCATTCTTGGCGAATTCTTCAGAGTGAAACTCTTCATGCACCAAACCTGCTCCTGCAGTCATCCACTGCACATCGCCAGTTTTAATCTGACCGCCGCCGCCTGCTGAATCTTTGTGAGTAACCCCACCTTGATAGGCCAGCGTCACCGTTTCAAAACCACGATGAGGATGTGAACCGACCCCATGCTGCTGCGTAGTGGGGCTAAAATGATACGGTGCTGCATAGTCCAAGAGTAAAAATGGACTAATCGCCTGCCCTAAACGATCATAAGAAAACAGGTTTTTAACCGGAAAGCCATCACCCACCCAATGCATGTTCTGGTTACGGTAAACGCCAATAATTTTTTTCATTTCAAAGCTCCTATCACTAGGAAATAATATGGATTTATCTTAAAACTTTTAAAGTAGCCAGCCTAGCGCATGAGCAATATACAGCGTCCCAAGCATAGGATAATCTGCTGACTATTTTAAAATGATAAAAATCTGCATAAATGGCTTTTAATCTGCATCATCTTTTTCCAATCGTGAAACCAGCTATTCACTCCATTCAGTCTAATCCTATTGAGCGAAGTGTCGTTGAAGCTGTATTACCCTAAAAAAGTCTAAGTTGCTTTAAGCAGTCAATAAGAAACCCCTCTAAAAAATAAAGTCATGCAGAAATCATTCATTAAAGATGAAGACCAAAAAATTGAGCGGCAAATAGCCTGGCAATCCAGTTTTATTTATTAAATTCAACCTATAAAAAATCCAGGAGCAACGTCCTGGATTTTTTGGGAGAGTATTTTAACTTAAGATTAAATTTTACCAATCAAGTCGATTGAAGGTGCAAGTGTTGCATCACCTTCTTTCCATTTTGCCGGGCAAACTTCACCCGGGTGTGCATGAACATATTGCGCTGCTTTAACTTTACGTAGAAGCTCTTGTGCATCACGACCAATACCACCGGCATTGATTTCAACAATCTGAATTTTACCTTCTGGGTCAATCACAAAAGTACCACGGTCAGCCAAACCTTCAGACTCAATCAGAACTTCAAAGTTTTTCGCCAAAGTCCAGGTTGGATCGCCAATCATTGTATATTGGATTTTCTTGATTTCGTCTGAGCTGTCATGCCAAGCTTTATGGGTAAAGTGGGTATCTGTAGATACTGAATAAATCTCAACGCCCATTTTTTGGAATTCAGCATAGTTATCTGCCAAATCACCGAGTTCTGTTGGACAAACAAAAGTGAAGTCTGCAGGATAGAAGAACACCACTGACCATTTACCGATCATGTCTTTTTCAGACACTTGAATGAATTCACCATTTTTATAAGCTGTTGCGTTGAATGGTTTTACTTCAGTATTGATTAAACTCATGAGATATTTCCTCTAGCTCGTTTCTGGGATTGCTTATCTTGTGAAGCTAGAATACAAAAGTTTCCAAAATAGGTAAAACCGTACTTTTTTATAAAAACAATCGAATTACACGATTAATAATTCCTGTTCATTTTGTAAAAGTGATTGGTTTAGACAATAAAAAACCCTTTGTTGTTACAAAGGGTTTTGGATGACGATTTGCCGTTTTAATTCAGTTAAAATGGTAGATCATCATCTAAATCAGCAGGTGCAGCGACAGGTGCTGCAGGTGCAGATTGCGGTGCTTTCGGCTGGAAAGCAGACGGGTTATTGTTGGCATAACCACCTTGCTGGTTGTTATTAAAACCACCACCTTGATTATTGCCATAACCGCCTTGGTTGTTATTATTGTTGTTATAACCGCCGCCCTGATTGTTGTTGAAACGTGGTTGGTTATAACCCGCGTTGTCACCACCCGCAGCTTGTTCACCTTGCTGACGGTTGCTATCTAGCATTTGCATTTGTTCACCACGAATTTCTGTGGTGTAGCGTTCCTGACCGCTTTGGTCTGTCCACTGACGCGTACGCAATGAACCTTCGATATAAACTTTTGAACCTTTGCGTAGATATTGCTGTGCAATTTCACCTAAGCGGTTATGCAACACAATACGATGCCATTCAGTTTGCTCTTTACGCTCACCGGTATTTTTATCAGTCCACGAATCGCTGGTTGCAATTGAAAACTGAGTAAGAGAACCACCATTCGGAAAAGTTTTGGTTTCAGGATCTTTACCTAAAGTTCCGACTAAAATTACTTTATTAACACCACGCATCAGACGTACACTTCCTATTTATTTCTGTATTTTACTTTATAAGAGTTATGCTTAAATGGCTACCTCTTTACCCAACAACTGCGTTAAATCTTGTCGCGCAGCTTCATCTATAAGCTGTTTATCAATTTTAACATAAGCAAATTGCTGATCAGACATCACCACAACCTCTTCAATACCACGAATCGCCAAAAGTTGAGAAGTCCACTCATCCGTTTGTTTTGTCTCGGGCAAGGCCAATACCAGCGATGAAAGATAACGCGGTTGAGCCAGGCCAAAGCTGATCAATAACCAGACTACAGCGATCCCTGCCAAGATACTCCAACCCATCGAAGTATTATTTAGTAACAAGAGTTGACCGCCAATCATGCCGCCAAAAAATGCCCCTAAAAACTGGCTGCTGGCATTCACACCCATGGCCGTCGCTTTGGACTGAATCGGGGCAGATTTGGACAACCACGAAGGCAATAAGGCTTCCATCACGTTAAAGGCAATAAAGAAGCATCCTAAACCTGCCAGTAAGATATATTTTGATTCATAGCCAAAAATCAGCACCAGTAAACCCAGAATAATCCCACCAATCGCAGTCAGGAAAATGCCGCGCATTTTACGATATTTTTCCGCCAAAATAATGCTTGGAAAAGCAAAAAACAGGCTAATGATCAGTAATGGCAAATACACCAAACCATGACTGGCCAATGGAATATCAGCAAACTGAATCAACTGTGATGGCATATAAATAAACATCGCAGTCAACAATAAATGCAGCGCAAATACCGAAACATGCAGGCGGTTTAAATCGCCCATTTTCAGTACCTGTTTCAATTGTGCGAGATAACCTTGCTGATAGTTTTTATGATGACGGGTCACTTTAGGAACCAGCAGCAACATCGAAATTGCCGCCAAACCCATCAGCGTCGTCACCCAGAACAGTCCGGAAATACCCACCAGACTGGTGAGCCAAGGTCCAAGACTGAAAGCCACCATAAAGGATACGCCAATACTCATCCCCATTACCGCCATGGCTTTGCTGCGCTGCTCTTCACGGGTGACATCGGCTAACAATGCCATCACCACGGCAGAAACCGCGCCACCACCGGCAATCGCACGACCAATGATCACGCCATAAATGGTTTCGGACATCGCGGCAATTGCACCACCTAGCGCAAACAACAATAAGCCTAAAACCACCAAAGGCTTACGGCTAAAACGGTCAGCCAGCAAGCTAAAGGGGATTTGTAAAATCGCTTGGGTTAAACCATATACGCCTACCGCCAAACCAATCAGCGCAGGTGTTGCCCCTTGATATGACTGCCCTGCCACAGAAAACACAGGAATAATCATGAACAAGCCCAACATACGCAGGGCAAAAATACTGCTTAAGGCAAAGGTTGAACGGCGTTCTAAAGCATTCATCATATCAATAAGCTTAGGTTTATAAGTTTAATTTCGATGGCCTATCCTACAACATTCATGTTATGGATGTTGATTTATTCAAAGATCAGCCATCATAAAAAAGGGCGCATTTTCATGCGCCCCTATTGTAACCGTTTTTCTTAAAAAACCATTAACCGATCCGTTCTTGACGCTTACTATATTGAATGGATGCAATGACTGCCCAAACAATAAATGCCACGCCAATCAAACCAGTCACGACTTCTGGTACATGTAGACCAGTACCGCTCGCCAGCATAATGAATGCCAAAGCACCAATGGCATAGTGCGCGCCATGTTCAAGGAAAACATAAGCATCTAATGTGCCTTTTTCAACCAGATAAATGGTCATTGAACGCACGAACATTGCACCAATCGCAAGACCCAGCATAATGATGACCACATCCGAAGTAATCGCAAAAGCACCGATGACACCATCAAAACTGAATGATGCATCAAGTACTTCAAGGTAAATAAAACCACCAAAACCGGCTTTAATCACACCTGTAGATGCCCCACTGGCATCATGTGCCACAGCATTACCCTGTTCATCAATTTCAGGTTCACCGCCTAACAAGTGACTCAGTACTTGAACCCCAATGTAAATGACAATCCCCCAGATTCCTGCCATGGTCACGGCTAAACGTGCAGTTTCCTCTACATTTGCTGCCATGATCAGCAAGCCAACCAGTGAAAGGAATACTGACATTGCAGGTACGTTGGCTAGATTAGACAAACGTGCCTCAAGCCATCTAAACCAGTGGGTATCTTTTTCGCTATCCAGGAAGAAATTCAAGAACACGAGCAATAAGAATGAGCCACCAAATGCTGCAATTTCAGCATGATGTGCCATCAGTTTTTCTGAATAACTAATCGGATCATTGATCGCCATTTTCACGACTTCAAGCATGCCCATGTCCGCAGTGACTGCAACAATCACAATCGGGAACACCAAACGCATGCCAAATACAGCAATAACAATACCGACGGTTAAGAAAATCATTTTCCAGAAATGATCCCAACCGCGCAGTACCGAGGCATTCACCACGGCATTATCGAAAGAAAGTGATACTTCCATGACGGCCAGAATGGCAGTAATGGTTAACGCCGTGAACATGGTCTTTAAACCTGCTTCCGGGCCATGCGTAAAGCCCCAATATGCAGATATAGCCAGACACACGATCGTAAAAATGATTGAGAAACCAAAATGTTTCATCATGATAGATCGACCTATGAACAAATATGTATAGAGAATAAATTCGGTAAAACTTAAAAATAGAAGCTTAAGATTTTATGTGCACAATTATGACGGCTTTTTGATATTAATCCAAAATTCTTCGTATGATTTTTTTTTGAAGATAAATACACTATTTATGCAGCTTGATATCTTAGCGCGAAAACTCTTGTTATAGTCCCGCTTCTGTAAATTCTTCTTTTATTCTCGACAGGATGATGACATGAGCTTTTCTCAAGATGTATGGCAGCGAAATCTGGCTTTATATCAAAAAACTTTAGCCCTGCCATTTAACCAAGAACTTGCACAAGGTACTTTGAGCAAAGACGTTTTTAGTCATTATGTGATTCAAGATGCGCATTATTTACTGGCTTATGGTCGATCACTTGCAGTCTGTGCCGCCAAAGCCTTCGAAGCCGATGACGTGATTCAGTTTGCTGATGCTGCCAGAATTGCCATTGTGGTTGAACGCAGCCTGCATGATGGCTTTATGCAAGAATTTGATATCACCAAAAAAGAATTTGAATCCACTCCTTTAACCTTGGCTTGTCATCATTACACTTCATTTTTAACCGCGACGGCTTGGTCTGAAAGCTATCCGGTGGTCTTGGCTTCTTTACTGCCATGTTTCTGGATTTATGCAGAAGTGGGTAAAGATATTGTTGATAATTCAATACCGAATAATCCGTACCAAGCTTGGGTCGATACCTATGCAGGTGAAGAATTCAATGAGGCTGTACGTAATGTGATTGCCACGGTTGATAAAGTTGCTGCACGTTGTGATGCCGATACGCTTGAGAAAATGCATCACGCTTATACTCAAGCTGCGAAACTAGAATGGCTGTTCTGGGATAGTGCCTATGATCAACGCCAGTGGTTAGGTTTGGATGAATAGACTTTTTTCATAAATCATTTTTCAATCACTATAAGTCGTTCTTAAAGTCAAAATTAAAAATAGATTTTAGCGAGTCATGAGTGTGGCATGGATGCCACACGTTTCCCATACACGACAAGGATGTCGTGTATGGGAAAAAAAAGGTTTTTGTCTACTTTTGACCTTTCAAAAGTAGAGCTAATGCCTACGCAAAGGTATAGAAATTGAATCAATTAAATGAGGCAGTGCTGATTTTAAAGAACCTAATATTGAACTTTTTTTGACTTATACAAATTATCTAATAATCAATCATAAGAAATACGTTGTTCGTTTATATTTTTAATAAGTGAAAATCCGTCACAAAGATTATTTAAGCCTTCCCTTAAACTCCTTTCATAAAGCATAGGTGGGGAGAAATTTGTTTTTTACTGCTGAAACATCTGCCATCCATAAATCAGCCCTGCCGCAGCCACAATCCAGCATAGCGTCGCTATACCCAGGCACGACCACATCGACATCTTGGTTGCCAGCACATACACCATCAACAGATAAATAAAATATGGAATAAGCGACCATAAACCGAATAATGCAGTTTTACGCAAAGCTTCTGCCCCCTGCTGTTGCGACACAATCACATGTGCAATCAAGGCAAAAGTCGGAAATAAAGGAACCAATCCTGCAATATAAAAAGCTTTACTCTTGGAAAGGAGAGAAATAATTAAAACAACGGCTGCCCCTAAACTGCATTTTAAAAATAAAGACAACATATTCACAGATCCAGCAGGCAAACGTTTTGAGAAATGAATTCTAGCCAATCCTTATAGTTAGAATACATTCATCACAATCAAGGCAATCAATGCCGGTATAGCCTGAATATAAATAATCTTTTTACTGGCGGTGATGCCACCATAAATTCCGGCAACCAAAACACAGCCTAAAAAGAAGTTGGCCAGTGCTGTGGCATAAGCTTCTGGTGCAAACAGCGACCAAATTAATCCGGCTGCTAGAAAACCATTATATAAGCCCTGATTTTGCGCTAAAACTTTGGTCAATTTTGCCTTTTCTGCATTATTGCCAAAGGCTTTCATTCCAACAGGTTTATCCCACAGGAACATTTCAAGAACCAAGAAATAAACATGCAGTAATGCAATCAGTGTGATTAAAATTTTGGCAATCATTGTTTTCATTTCCCTTTTTATTTTCATGCTATTGTGCGGTGATTTTGCTTTTTTAGCGACACCCTCTGCAACACGATTCACATTAAAAGTAGCTTATTCAGGCTTGTGACTATTCCGAAAGCTCGCTACAGTCTTATAAAATTTAACTCAACTGATTCAGCCGACATAATATGTCGTTAAAAAACGATTTTATTCAGCTTGAACAAAATTAAATCGCTATCATATATAACCTTCAATTTGCACATTACCGAGATGTTTTATGAGCCAAAGTCATATCCGTATTCGAGGCGCACGTACCCATAACTTAAAAAATGTGTCACTCGATATTCCACGCGACAAATTCGTGGTCATTACGGGACTCTCAGGCTCAGGTAAATCTTCCTTAGCTTTTGACACTTTATATGCTGAAGGTCAGCGCCGTTATGTGGAATCGCTTTCTGCCTATGCACGCCAGTTCCTTTCGCAAATGGAAAAGCCAGAAGTCGATTCTATTGAAGGCTTAAGCCCTGCTATTGCAATTGAACAGAAATCAACCAGCCACAACCCACGTTCAACTGTGGGAACAATCACGGAAATTTACGACTATTTACGCCTTTTATATGCACGTGTCGGAACACCGTATTGTCCTGAACATGACCTGCCGATGGTGGCACAAACTGTTTCAGAAATGGTCGATGCAGTTAAAAACTTAGAAGAAGGCACCGCTTTAATGCTGCTTGCGCCTGTGGTGCGTGAACGTAAAGGCGAATACACCAACCTGTTTGAGCAATTGCAAAGCCAAGGTTTTGTCCGTGCCCGTGTGGATGGTGAAATTGTCGAAATTGATACCCCACCTGAACTGGATAAAAAGAAAAAACACACCATTGAAGTAGTCGTGGATCGCTTTAAAGTCCGTGATGATTTGGGCAATCGTATTGCGGAATCTTTTGAAACTGCACTGCGCCTAGGCGGTGACATCGCGATTTTATCGTGGATGAAAGGCGAACAGGCGGATCGTGTGTTCTCGGCAAAGCATTCTTGCCCTGAATGTGACCGTGCCGTTGCCGAACTTGAACCACGGTTGTTCTCCTTCAACAATCCATTTGGTGCCTGTCCAGTCTGTGATGGTTTAGGTACCCGCAGTCATTTTAGTGCAGACAAACTGATTCCAAACAATGAAGTTTCAATCAGCCAAGGTGCCATTCGTGGTTGGGACAGACAACGTCCGTATTACTACAGCATGATTGAAAAAGTCGCAGCACATTTCGGCTTTTCTTTGGATACACCTTGGAATGAACTGGATGTCGACACCAAAAAGAAATTCCTCTACGGAACCGGCAAAGACAAAGTTGATTTAAGTTATATCGATGAGCGTGGTCGTCAGCATAAACGTGTGCAACCTTTTGAAGGCATTCTGCCGCATCTGGAACGTCGCTATCGTGAAACCGAATCTAATTATGTCCGTGATGATTTAGCGCAATATTTATCCAATGCTGCATGTGATGCCTGTGGCGGTTCACGTCTGAATGAAATTTCACGTAACGTCCGGGTCAAAGACAAAACCATCGCGCAGATTACCAAAATGTCGATTGGCGATGCTGAAGCTTATTATCAAGACTTACAGCTTGAAGGTGCCAAAGGCGAAATTGCCGACAAGATTTTTAAAGAAATCCGTGAACGTCTGCACTTCCTGGTTTCTGTCGGCTTGAACTATTTAAGTCTTTCACGTTCTGCCGAAACCTTGTCGGGTGGTGAAGCACAGCGTATCCGTTTAGCCTCGCAAATTGGTGCCGGCTTGATGGGTGTGATGTATGTCCTCGATGAACCGTCGATTGGTTTGCATCAGCGTGATAATGACCGTCTGCTTGAAACTCTGGTTCGCCTGCGTGACTTGGGTAATACCGTACTTGTAGTCGAACATGATGAAGATGCAATTCGTGCTGCGGATCATATTATTGACATTGGTCCGGGTGCCGGTGTACACGGGGGTCATATTATTGCCGAAGGTACTTATGACGAAATTCTGGCGAATCCTGAATCGCTTACCGGACAATATTTATCAGGCAAGTTAAAAATTGAAGTACCAAAAGTTCGCACTCAACCACCAAAACCTGAAGAAAAAATCAAGTTGATGGGTGCTGCTGGTCATAACTTGCAGAATGTTGATTTAACCATTCCTTTAGGCATTATGACTTGTGTGACGGGGGTTTCAGGTTCTGGTAAATCCACGCTGATTAACCGTACCCTTTTACCGCTTGCAGCAACACAATTGAATGGTGCAACCACTTTAACCGCTGAAAAATTCGATTCGATTGATGGTCTGCAATTCCTCGATAAAGTCGTGGATATTGACCAAAGCCCGATTGGACGTACTCCACGTTCCAACCCTGCAACCTATACAGGTTTGTTCACCCCGATTCGTGAATTGTTTGCGCAAACGCCTGAAGCTAAAGCACGTGGTTATGCTGCGGGTCGTTTCTCGTTTAACGTGAAAGGTGGACGTTGTGAAGCCTGCGAAGGCGACGGTATGATTAAAGTAGCGATGCACTTCTTACCAGATATGTACGTACCATGTGATGCCTGTCATGGCGATCGTTATAACCGTGAAACGCTAGAAGTCGGTTATAAAGGTAAAAACATTTCCGATGTTTTAGGCATGACTGTTGAAGATGCGATGCATTTCTTCGAAGCCATTCCCGTGATTCACCGCCGTCTAGAAACTTTAACTCAAGTCGGTTTGGGTTATATCCGTTTAGGTCAATCTGCGACCACCCTTTCTGGTGGTGAAGCACAACGGGTGAAACTGGCACGTGAGCTTGCAAAACGAGATACGGGTAAAACCTTATATATCCTAGATGAACCGACCACCGGTCTGCATTTTCATGACATCGCCAAGCTGTTAGACATTCTGCATCAGCTCCGCGATAAGGGTAATACCATTGTGGTGATTGAGCATAATCTGGATGTGATTAAAACTGCAGACTGGGTGATTGATCTGGGTCCTGAAGGTGGTGCCGGTGGCGGTATGATTATTGCGGAAGGTACGCCTGAACAGGTAGTGAAATCTAAAGTTTCACATACGGCGAAGTTCTTAAAACCTTTATTGAAATAAAAAATCTCCCCCCAGCCCCCTCTTTGTAAAAGAGGGGGAAATTCCCCACTGCTGTCCCACAATTTTTCATAAAAGGAGGCTCAATTGAGCTTCCTTTTGTTTTATCGGTATTTTATCGGGCATGAATAAAGCTTTTAAGGTTTTTCTCTCAAACAGATTTACTTGGA
>NZ_JABERK010000093.1:0-10894 GCF_013004315.1 Acinetobacter sp. ANC 5378 | reverse complement strand
ATGGCACAGAAGATTTCTGTAAAATCAAACATGGTGGTTAGAGTCTTTGGTTTGTGTAGTAACTTTCTAAATGGCTCTAACCATCTTTTTTTCAAGCGGTTTTCTTATCCGTAATTCGGGTTATTTAGAATCCCCCTAAATCCCCCTTTTACAAAGGGGGACATTAAAGCTTCTTCCTTTAAAAAGGAGGGAGCTTTAATTATTTCACCTTCATCTTGCGGATCATTTTATACAGTGTGCTTGGAGATAAACGCGACACCCATACCCCCAATTTTTCTTTAGTACCGCCAACCACAATATATTCTTCATCATTCAACAGAGACTTGACTACAGTTTTAGCGAATTCGTCAGGCTGCAAACCATTTTCAATTGCTTCATCCTGATGACCCTGTGGTTTGCCTTCGCCATTTAAGGCATTGAATGACACATTGGTCTTAACAAAACCCGGGAAAATAACAGAAACACCGACCCCTTCATCAGCCACTTCGGCACGTAAGCTGTTTGCCCACATGTGAATCGCGGCTTTGGCTGCTGAATAGGATGCGCGATATTGCGTACCCAATAAACCTGCCACACTGGAAACAAAGATAATTCGACCTGTTTTTTGTTTTAAGAAAGTTGGCAAAACCGTTTTGGTCAGAAATACTTGTGAGAAATAATCGACTTCCATGATGGCACGTTCAGTTTGCATGGTCGTATCGGCAATTAATGCCCGCTGACTGAGTCCTGCATTATTGATCAGCCAGTCAATACACCCTTTTTGATTCAATACTTGTTCATAAGCATGGCGAACTTGATTTTCATCCGTAATATCGGCACTGATACAAATATGCTGATCCGGATTGGCTAAACTTTGACGCACATTTTCCAGTTCATCCATACGACGAGCAGTGAGTACAATCAGTGCCCCTTGCAAGGCACACTCTTGTGCGAGCGCCTTACCCAAACCTGAAGATGCACCGGTAATCCATACCACCTTATTGTTCAAACTGTCCTGCTTCGCCATGTTGCTGTTCCTATTTACACTTACGATTAATAATGCATTGATCTGTTATTGATTTTTTTGCTCATGATTCAAAAACATCAAAAAATGATCAAAATAACGAGGGGTCATTTGCGAATCATACTGCGCGCCCAGTTTTTCTAAACGCTTATAGCCCATCTGAGTGGTCAAATGAATCACGCCATTTAAAGTTTTATCCACCACTAAATTGAATTTCAACATGTTTTTAGGTTCACGAACCAGACTGGTCACCCCTTGATCGACCAACTGGGTAAATGCTTTTAAGCCTGGCGAAACATAATGCGTATTTCCCTCTTTCATTTGCTCCACACATTCCAGCAATTCCACCACCAAGACATGGTCGACACTATAAGAAATATAATTTTGACCATTTTTTTCATAGGCCCTATCTTTTAGATAATTCACCATCGGGATCAAGCGATCATTGCCAAAGAATGAAACCGACCATGGCATATATTTGCGTACAGTGTCTAAAATTTGTTTAACCATTTTTTCAGATTCTCGATCGCCAGAAGTCGATAAACGCGCAATTTCACCAAAAACCTGATCGACAATTTCACAGGAAATATCAGCCAGAACCTCACCTAAAGGTTTGGCTAAACTTTGAGTCTCACCCTGATTCAACTGCTGATGAATCTGATGAAAACGCTGATGGGTTTCTCGGGTTAATTTTAAAGAAATGAAATAGCTCATACCGATAATCTCCTTTTTAGAATTGTTCTGCGACCATTCGCGCTGTTTTTATTCCACTCTTATCATAAGATCTTATGCAGCGTATGCCAATTGCATAAAGTTTGCATTTGGTGAAGCTGCCTAATTCCATAATTTTTTTGCTACAATAGTCCTAATTTTTTATTCACTTTTGATCTGTTCTGACTATGACTGATTCTGCGCAAAATATTGCTACGACATACGATCCTACCGAGATCGAGAAAAAATGGTACAAGACCTGGGAAGAGAACGGCTACTTTAAGCCGTCTCGAAAAGGCGACTCATTCTGTATCATGATTCCGCCACCAAACGTCACTGGTAACTTGCACATGGGTCATGGTTTTAACAATGCCATTATGGATGCCTTGACGCGTTACAACCGTATGTCTGGGAAAAACACCTTATGGCAACCGGGGACTGACCATGCCGGTATTGCAACCCAGATGGTGGTTGAACGTCAATTGGCAGCACAAGATATCAGCCGTCATGACTTGGGTCGTGAAAAGTTCATTGAAAAAGTCTGGGAATGGAAAGAACAGTCTGGCGGTAACATTACCCGTCAAATTCGTCGCCTCGGTTCTTCTGTAGACTGGTCACGTGAACGCTTCACCATGGATGAAGGTTTATCTAACGCGGTGAAAGAAGTATTCGTACGTTTACATAAAGAAGGTCTGATTTACCGCGGTAAACGCCTGGTCAACTGGGATCCTAAACTGCAAACTGCCCTTTCTGACCTTGAAGTTGAATCAGTCGAAGAAAAAGGTTCACTTTGGCATTTCAAATATTTCTTTGAAGATAAAAACCTTCGTACCAAAGATGGCAATGACTTCCTTGTTGTTGCGACAACACGTCCTGAAACTTTGCTTGGTGACTCGGCTGTTGCGGTTCACCCTGAAGATGAACGTTATGCACACCTTGTCGGCAAAAACATCGTTCTACCAATTTCAGGTCGTTTGGTTCCTGTGGTTGCGGATGAATATGTAGAAAAAGATTTCGGTACAGGCTGTGTAAAAATCACCCCTGCACATGACTTCAATGACTATGAAGTGGGTAAACGTTGCAACTTGCCAATCATCAACATCTTCAACAAAAATGCTGAAGTGTTGGCTGAGTTTGAATACATTGCAAAAGCAGGCGAACAGATTTCTAAAACCATCCCTGCGCCTGCGGACTATATTGGTTTAGAGCGTTTTGCTGCACGTAAAAAACTGGTTGAACAAGCTGAAGCTGAAGGCTGGTTGGATCAAATTCAACCGTATGACTTGAAAGCACCTCGCGGTGACCGTTCAGGCGTAATCGTTGAGCCATTATTGACCGATCAATGGTATGTAAAAATTGCACCGCTTGCTGAGCCTGCAATTAAAGCGGTGAAAGATGGCGACATCAAATTCGTACCTGAGCAATACAGCAACATGTACATGGCTTGGATGAACAATATTCAAGACTGGTGTATCTCTCGTCAATTGTGGTGGGGTCACCGTATTCCAGCTTGGTACGATGTAGATGGCAACGTTTATGTGGGTCGTAACGAAGCGGAAGTGCGTGAAGAAAATGGCATTGCTGCAGATGTTAAGTTAACTCAAGATGAAGATGTACTGGACACCTGGTTCTCGTCTGGTCTTTGGACATTCTCAACTTTAGGTTGGACTGGTGATGCCAAGAAAGATGCTGAAAACTATTTCCTCAATACCTTCCACCCAACAGATGTATTGGTAACCGGTTTTGACATCATCTTCTTCTGGGTTGCCCGCATGATCATGATGACCATGCACTTCATGAAAAATGAAGATGGCACGCCACAAGTTCCGTTTAAAACTGTGTATGTACATGGTTTGGTACGTGATGGTGAAGGTCAGAAGATGTCTAAATCTAAGGGTAACGTGCTTGATCCTTTAGACCTGATTGACGGTGTTGATCTTGAAACGTTGGTACAAAAACGTACCACCGGTTTGATGAACCCTAAACAAGCAGCGAAGATTGAAAAATCAACCCGTAAAGAATTCCCGGAAGGCATTCAGTCTTACGGTACGGATGCAGTTCGTTTCACTTTCTGTGCACTTGCCAATACCGGCCGCGACATTAAATTCGATATGAAACGTGTTGAAGGCTACCGTAACTTCTGTAACAAAATCTGGAACGGTACCCGTTTCGTTCTGATGAATGTTGAAGGTCAAACTGTCGGTCAAACTGCACGTCCAGATCTTTGGGAATTGCCTGAACAATGGATCGTGAGCCGTCTACAAAAAGCGGAACTTGCAGTTCAACAAGCCTTTGCTACCTATCGTTTAGACTTGGCTGCTCAAGCGATTTACGAGTTCATCTGGAATGAATACTGTGACTGGTATGTAGAGCTGACCAAGCCTGTTCTAAATGATGAAAATGTATCTGAAGAACGTAAAGCAGAAGTTCGTCGTGTTCTTCTTGCGGTGATGGAAGCATCGTTACGTCTTGCGCATCCAATCATGCCGTACTTGACTGAAGAAATTTGGCAAACCCTTGCACCAATGATTGGTTTGGGCGGTGAAACCATTATGACTGCGGCTTACCCTGTTGCAGATCAAGCATTGATTAATGACCAAGCTGAAGCAGATATGCATTGGCTACAAGGTTTGATTGGTGCGGTACGTAACATCCGTGGTGAAATGGGCTTAGGTAATGCGCGTTTACTTCCAGTGTTGATGCAAAATATTACTGATGCTGAAGTGGCGCAAATTTCACGTATCGAACCGTTGTTTAAAGCCTTGGCAAAAGTGGAAAGCATCACTTACTTGGCAGATGGCGAACAACCACCATTGTCATCATCTTCTGTAGTTGGTCACGCCTCTGTATTTGTTCCAATGAAGGGTTTAATTGATCCTAAAGCAGAATTGGGTCGTCTACAAAAAGACTTAGACAAGGTTCAAAAGCAACATGACCAAATTGCCACTAAACTTGGCAATGAAGGTTTCGTGGCGAAAGCACCTGCTGCTGTGGTTGAAGGTGAGAAAGTGAAGCTTGCTGAGTTTGCTGACCAGTTAGCGAAGATTAAAGCGAATATGGAGCAGATTGCAGCACTTTGATGCTGTAGTTTGATTCTAAAAATCCCCTCTTAGTGAGGGGATTTTTTATTAAAATCATAATGATATTTGATAGAATTATTAGATTAAAACTTTATAAATGCCTCAACATGACAAATATGGATAAATACGCATTTTCTGCTGATAGACCAATTAAAAACATAGAACAAGACGTATTAGGTCGAGCCGATTTTGCAAAAAACTTGAGTGATGCTATTTCTCAATGGAAAGGTGATGAAAGTCTAGTTATTGCCTTACATGGAGACTGGGGTTCAGGAAAATCATCTATTAAAAATATGGCATTATCACATTCTAGAGAACAAGCTAATTCACCAACAATTATAGAGTTTTCACCGTGGGAATGGTCAGCTCAAGAGAAGATTGTTCAGGCGTTTTTTGACGAGATATCAAAATCTATTGGAAGAAAGGATTCATCTAAAGAAGATCAAAATTTGGCAAATATATTTGCGAAATATGGCAATCATTTATCTACGGCACACACTTTTCTCAAGGGTGCTAATTTAGCGCTACCTCTTCTTGTAACTTCAATTTTAAGTACAGGTATAATTAGCAGTTACTTTACTGACAATACACAATTACCAATACTCATTGCAACGATTACCTCTTTTATAGCTTTAGTCTTACCAGCCACAGAAAAAGGGAGCGAATTGTTAGGGAAACTTTCAGAAAACTACGAAAAAAAATCTAAATTAAATGAAAAAAACTTAGCAGAAATTCGTGAGGAATTAATTACTGCTTTAAAAGATAGGACGACTCCTCTTTTAATCGTTATGGATGATATTGATCGTTTAACAACTGTAGAGTTGCGAATGATCTTTCAATTAATTAAAGCAAATACTGATTTTCCTAATGTAATATTTTTGCTTTTATTTCAGAAAGATATTGTAGAAAAAAAACTCACTGACAATACTGAACCGTACCGGGTTTGTCGGAGAGTCAATATTCTGAGAGACTATCCCGATGACAAAATTAAAATATACCCCTGAAATCAGAGAAAGAGCGGTTCAATTATTGATTGAATCTGAAAAAGATTATCCTTCTACTTGGGCTGCAATCACAGCAATTGCGCCTAAGATCGGTTGTACTCCTGAAACACTTCGTGCCTGGCATCAAAAGCATTTAGATCAGCAAAATCCTATTAAAGTACAACAGATATCTGATCAAGAAAAAATGAAGCAAATGGAACGTGAAATTAAAGAATTAAAGCGTGCCAATGAAATTCTACGTAAAGCAGCCGCTTTTTTCGCCCAGGCGGAGCTCGACCGCCCACACAAATAATGGTGGATTTTATCCATAACAATAAAGATCGATATGGTGTTGATGCGATTTGTAGGATTTTACCGATCGCAGCTTCAACCTATTACCGAACTTTAGATCTCGCTGACAATCCAGAACATCGAGCGAAACGAGATCTACATGATGAGCATCATGCTGAACAAATTAAACGAATTTGGAAGGAAAGTTCAGGTCGATATGGTGTACGTAAAGTCTGGCAAAAATTAAAACGTGAGGGTTATGTTATTGCACGTTGTACAGTTGCTCGATTGATGCAAAAGCTAGGTATACAAGGTGTTTGGCGTGGTAAGAATAAACAAACCACCCGTAACCGAGATGACCAAAAACGGGCAGATGATTTAGTGAAACGTAATTTTAATGCTGATCATCCAAACCAACTATGGGTGGGTGACTTTACCTATATTCAAACTCATTCAGGCTGGGTTTATACCGCATTTGTTATTGATGTGTTTTCACGTGCGATTGTTGGCTGGAAAGTATCTACACGGATGAATACAGATATGGTACTCGATGCACTTGAGCAAGCATTGCACGATCGAGGCATGCCAAAGAATGTGATTCATCATTCCGATAGAGGTGTTCAATATCTTTCTATTCGCTATACCAATCGTTTAGAAGCTGCAAATTTACGAGCATCAGTCGGTACAACTGGTGATTCATACGATAATGCTCTGGCTGAAACGGTGAATGGCTTATACAAAACAGAGGTGATTGAATATTTAAAAGCAGATTGGCAAGGTTTAGCAGATGTACAACTTGCGACACTAAACTGGGTAGATTGGTTCAATAAAAAGCGTGTACACAGTGCACTGGGTTATGTATCGCCTTTTGAGTTTGAAGCAATGTACTATGATAAGATTAACCCGTTAGGTCAGGTGGCCTAACTTAAATAAAAAAGTCTCCGACAAACCCGGTACGGTTCATACACAATCTGGTGAAAACTATCTAGAAAAAATTATTCAGATCCCTTTTACAATTCCACAAATTCAATTAAAACAAGTCCACGAAGTTTTATTTAATCTATTAAACAATGTGATAAATAGTCACACTGATGCTGACAAAAAATTTGACCAAGAAAGATGGGCTGAGATTTATCACAAAGGTTTAAAAAACTATTTTAATAATCTAAGAAATGTTTATAGGTTCAATTCTACTCTTTGCTTTAACTTCAATCTTTTTAAAAATAATGAGATTTTTGAAGCAGATCCAATAGATTTGATAGCCATTGAATGCTTAAGAGTATTTGAGCCGAATGTTTATAGCAAACTTTCCAACTCTAAAGAAGCTTTTACAACTTTGCGTTCTGTCTCAAGTGACAATCAAACAAAAAAAGTAAAGTATTTACGTATTATTGAAGATATTATAAAGATTAGACTTCTTTCATAAATCATTTTTTACTCAGCTCCAAGTTATAGATTCCAGCAATTAAATTGAATCTCAAACCGAGTCTTTTCCCTCTATTTCGATAACGTTCGGCAAGGATCTTGAAGGTTTTTAAACTGCCAAATACATGCTCAATTCCTATTCTTCTTTTATTGATTTCCTGATTATAGATTTTGAGTTCAGGATCCAATTTACAGCGTCTTTTTGCTTTTAATGGCAACAGGCTATTGGGATACAAAGTATAAATCCCCTGATAGCCCTTATCTGCAAGAACAAAGGCTCCTGAAGGAATTTGGTTTAAATTTCGTTTGAACAACTCGAAATCATGCACTGCACCGTGACTGGTACATAGACTCAGAATTTGCTGAGTTTTATAGTGAATCATGGCCTGTACTTTAAAGGTATGGGTCTTTTTCTTGCCGCTATAGCTTTTCTTCTGTTTTTTTAGGCCTTTGGATTGGAATTTCTGTGGCATCCACGATCACAACATTCCAATCGATGCCTTCACCTTCGGGTAAATCCTTCGGTAAATTAAACAGATTGGACTGAATCAGGCAGTCTTCAACATGACGGACAATTCTTGAGGCTGTGGGCTCTGAAACCCCGTAACTCGTCGCAACGTGAAATAAGGTTCGGTATTCCCGCCAATAGCTTAGGCAGAGCAGAACCTGATCCTCCAGGCTTAACTTGGGTGGTCTGCCTTTGGCAGGGACATGCATTTTCAATTGCTCAACCATTAAATAGAAGGTTGACCATGAGATGCCCGTATATCGCTTGAACTGAGGATCAGAAAGCTTGTTTGAATCGATATATTTCATCCGCAGATTATGCACGAATGCTAAGAAATCCAGAGTGCAAATATCAACCAAAAAGGTGGTCATTTTTTAATTTATGAAAGAGATCTAGTGCATCTGAGAAAAATAGAGAATCTGTCGAAGGTATTTTGAAAAGCCTCTTTCCTAGGGACTGTTCTAAATTTTGTGTAAGTACTTAATTTTCATTTATCCTACTGAGGATAATAAAAAGAGGTACTTCACATGGATGAAGCTACAATCAAAAGTATGGCAGCTGAATTAGCTAAAGGTTTAAAAACTCCTGAAGATTTAAACCAAATGACAGCCATATTTAAAAAGTTCATGATCGAAACCGCTCTGAATACTGAGCTTTCTGAACATTTAGGCTATGAAAAGCATCAACCTAAGAAAGGATCTAATGCACGTAATGGTTTTAGCTCCAAAACAGTTCTAACACAAGATGGGCAGCTTGCTTTAGATATCCCTCGTGATCGTGCTGGCTCTTTTGAACCACAGATTATTAAGAAGCATCAAACACGCATTACTAGCATGGATGATCAAATTCTTTCGTTATATGCAAAAGGAATGACAAATAGAGAAATTGTTGCTTTCTTTAAAGAAATGTACGATGCCGATGTATCTGCCTCCCTTATTAGTAAGGTGACGGATGCTGTCATTGAACAAGTGACAGAATGGCAAAATAGAACACTCGATAGTCTTTATCCTGTTGTCTATTTAGATTGCATTGTTGTTAAGGTTCGTCAGCATTCAACAGTAATCAATAAATCAGTTTATTTAGCATTAGGCATTAACCTGGATGGCCAAAAAGAACTTCTTGGCATGTGGCTTGCTCAAACAGAAGGTGCCAAATTCTGGCTGTCAGTCATGACAGAGCTTAAAAATCGAGGAGTGCAAGATATTCTTGTTGCCTGTGTAGACGGGCTAAAAGGCTTTCCTGATGCAATAGCTTCTGTCTACCCTCATACTGACATCCAACTGTGTATAGTGCATGTTGTACGCAATAGCCTGAGATTTGTGAGCTGGAAGGACTACAAAGCTGTAACAGCAGGATTGAAGGCGATCTATCAGGCAAGTACAGAAGAAAATGCTTTAAAGTCCCTAGATATCTTCTGCGATCAATGGAATCACCAGTATCCAAAAATTGGAGAATCCTGGCGGGCAAATTGGGAAAATATCCGAACGATCTTTAGCTATCCTGCTGAAATACGTCATGCGATTTATACAACAAATGCAATTGAATCATTGAATAGCGTGATTCGCCATTCAACTAAAAAGAGAAAGATCTTCTCTTCTGATGATTCAGTGAAAAAGGTCATTTATTTAGCAACTTCAAATGCTGCTAAAAAATGGACAATGCCAATTCAAAATTGGCGTTTAGCGATGAATTGGTTTACGATTCAGTTCGATGATCGGTTAAAAGATCATTTATAAAAAATGGAACTTACACAAAATAATTTACAGGCTCTCTTTCCTACTACTCAGTGGATTATCAGCAACTATTATTATGATCATAGTTCATATCAAGAATGGTTTACTCAACTCAGAGTGTGCCATAAAGATCATTTTGATAAATATTTTAAACTCAGTTTTGATAGCGAAGATTTTTCTACGTCAGACTTTATAAATTTCCTAGAACTAACCAATGATAGAGAAAAACTTAAAGACAAAATTCTTGCCCTAGATGCAAGAAATTTAGCGGAAGATTTTCTATCAAAATTTGAAGCATATAGCAAACAAGTACCTCAAGAAAACTATAATGCATACATTTATGCATTATTAGATGCTGGCGATGAAATCAATAGGGAATCAAATAAATTTTTAGGGTTTTCAGCACAAACTTATTTGTTCAGATTATGTTCTTGGTGTTTAGAAGATATACAAGACATACATTTACGGGCTAAAATTTTAAAAGATTATATTAAACAAAATTCTAATTTTTCAATCATTGAAAATATTTTGATTGCAGAAGATCAGAGTAGAGCTAAAAATCGTGAGACATTATTAGATGACTCTGATTTTGAACAGCTCAAAATAGATTTTACTAATAAATTAAATCAATTTTCTAATTCAAATCCTGAAGATCTATCAAAAAATTCATCATTCCTTTCACTCATGTATCGTTGGAAAGAATGGGGGAATTCTTCTGATACTCTTAATTGGTTTGAAGCCCAAACTCAGGATATTCAAGGTATTTTAAAGATACTTAAGACGATGATCCAAACTACTAGATCTTATGGAAGTTCTTATACTAAGCCTCATATCAAAAGATATATTAAAGCTGACACTGTAACAAACTTCTTAAACATTCCTCGGATATCACACATAGTCAACTCTGCTGATCTTTCTACTCTTTCAGAAGAGGAAAAAGACTTAATCAAAATGCTCAAAAAAGGATTTGAAAATAAAGCTAATGGAAGAGATGATAATTGGGATGACTAACCTCTCCCCCAACCCTCTCCCATAGGGCATAGGTATCTACACAATTTCCGAGCTTTGCGTTAAATTGAAGAGCATGCTCTTCAATTTAACATCTCTGGTCTGGATCAGCGTCTTGTCAAACGCTATAACAGCCTTGTAAAACTCAATAT
>NZ_JABERK010000092.1:0-30702 GCF_013004315.1 Acinetobacter sp. ANC 5378 | reverse complement strand
TCTTCGCCAAGCTCAAGCAGTATCGAGGTATTGCTACGCGCTATGATAAATTGGCTCAAAACTTCCTGTCAGCGATCTACCTTGCCTCAATCATGATATGGCTTAATTGATGACACGCCCTAGATAAAATTTGCACAATTCTCATAAATATGCGATTCTTCAGCCACATTTGGATTAGATCCAAAACAAAATTAAGTTGAACAAGGGGAGTAGCCTCCTCCAAACGTAAGCCATTTGATCTTTTTAAATGACTTACGTGTCAGAATATCGTCATTACACTTTGCAAAAAGTCGGTATCTGAGCATCTGAAATTACCCAATATGGATATTCAGATGTAGGCAAGACCTTGATCATGTTGACACAGATGTTTAAATCATCTGGCAACAGGTCAAGGTTTTTTTATGACCAGTTGTCGGATGTGGAGATTTTTTATGGAATCCATCGGCAACCCTGGGTTGTATCTGGCATTTTTTGCGATGGTGGCAGTGATGCTCATCGTCGACTTTCTTGGCTTCAAAAATAAAGAAGACCAGCCCGTTAAAATTAGGTCAGCAGCCTATTGGAGCATTGCCTGGGTCAGTGTATCCATCCTGTTCGCTGGCGCTTTATGGCTGTATTTGCAGCAAACGGCGGGTGTTGCCTTAGCCAATCAAAAAACCATGGAATACTTTGCGGGTTATCTGTTAGAGAAATCACTCGCGATTGATAACGTGTTTGTCTGGTTGATGATTTTTGCTGCCTTTGCCATTCCTCCAGCCTTGCAACGTAAAATTTTGCTCTATGGCGTACTGGGTGCCATTGTGTTGCGTACTCTGTTTATTTTTATCGGTGCATGGTTCGTTCAGGAATTCTCCTGGGTGCTTTATATCTTCGGTGCCTTCCTAGTTTATACCGGCTTTAAATTTCTTAAAGGCCACGAAGACAATCCCAATATTGAAGATATGGCTATCTTGAAGTGGTTACGCAAACATATGCGTATTACCCCTCAGCTCGATGGACATAAGTTCTTTGTGCGTCAAAACGGCGTGTTATGGGCAACGCCATTATTTCTGGTACTGATTTTGGTTGAAGGCTCGGATGTCATTTTCGCAGTCGATTCCATTCCGGCTATTTTTGCGGTCACCAGCGATCCCTTCATTGTCTTGACCGCCAACCTCATGGCGATCTTGGGTTTGCGTGCCATGTTCTTCTTACTGGCAGGCGCGGCGTCTAAAATGCACTACTTACCCTATGGCCTCGGGATTATCTTGCTGTTTATTGGTTTTAAAATGTTGATGCTCGATGTGTTCCATATGCCTATTTGGATATCACTCAGCTTTATTGTGATTGTACTGGCGATTACCGCGTGGTTATCAATTCGCTATAATAAGCAGCAAGAGCAACAGTAATTTTTAAATAAAATGATCCAGCCTTCCATCGCATAGATGGAAGGCTTTTTTATGCCGATATTGCAATTGAGGGTTAGGTTTTCAAATCCTAACAATCAGACTGGATCCATAAAACAGGGGAGGACTTATAAACTGAGGCGATAGGGTTTAAGCAAAATATTTCAGGTACAATCAATTGAAAAAATGAGAAATTAAAAGGTTATTGTATGTCTGCTATTCAGGCTCAACGCGCCGTTCGTGGTCGCTTTCTTGATGTTCAACACACCGTTTCCCAAGCCTCCGATATTGCTCAAGCCATTCGTTATATTGAAGATGGCTTGCTCATCACTAACGCTGGAAAAATCAGCTGGTTTGGGACATGGCAAGAGGGTCAAAATGTGCTGAATCAAGAGATGCCACTTGAACATTATCCTGAACAACTGATTGTGCCGGGGTTCATCGACACCCATATCCATTTTCCACAAACCGAGATGGTCGGTGCTTATGGGGAACAACTGCTAGAATGGCTCGACACCTATACCTTTCCTACAGAATTGCAATTTAAGGACAAAGCCTATGCCGACAAAATCGCACATTTTTTTGTGCAGGAATTATTAAAAAACGGCACCACTACAGCCTTAGTTTTTTGTAGCGTACATGCTGACTCAGTCAATGCCTTATTTGAAGCGGCTGAACAGCATCAAATGCGTTTAATTGCCGGCAAGGTGATGATGGATCGCCATGCCCCTGCAGATCTGTGTGACACAGCTGAAAGTTCTTATAATGACTCTAAAGCACTAATTGAAAAATGGCATGGCAAAGGCCGGAACCTGTATGCGATTACTCCACGTTTTGCGCCCACATCTACACCAGAACAACTTGCAAAAGCAGGACAGTTAAAAGCTGAATATCCTGAAGTGTATGTACACACTCATTTAAGTGAAAATAAAAATGAAATAGCGTGGGTAAAAGATTTATTTCCAGAACAAAAAGGCTATCTGGATGTTTATCATCATTATGGCTTAACAGGGCAGCGCTCGGTCTTTGCTCACTGTGTGCATTTAGAAGAGGCCGAATGGGACTGTATGCATCAAACCAACTCAGCGATTGCATTTTGCCCAACGTCCAATCTATTCTTGGGCAGTGGTTTATTTCCCTTGAAAAAAACCTGGGAAAAACAGGTTAAAGTCGGTTTGGGTACGGACATTGGTGCAGGCACTTCATTTAACCAGCTGCAAACCTTAAATGAAGCCTATAAAGTGCAACAGATTCAGGGCGATAAACTCTCTGCATTTGAGTCCTTGTATCACGCCACCTTGGGTGGAGCCAATGCTTTAGATCTGGATGATAAACTGGGCAACTTTAACCTGGGTAAAGAAGCCGATTTTATTGTACTGGATTTAAAAGCCACTGCATTACAGGCACTGCGTCAGGAACGTGCCAAAGGTATTGAAGATGCATTATTTGCACTGATGACCATGGGCGATGATCGTAATATCCAGGCGACTTATATCTATGGAGAACCGGCGTATGTCAAAGCATAAGACCACAAAAAGATCCTATAAAAAGATGTTTTTGTGTGTTGGAATAGCTGCAGCTTGTGCTGTGTTGCTTAAGCGTGATACCCCGAAAATCAAGACTTGATACACATTCAGGTGCAAAAAAGATGCATCTGTTGAGCAGATGTATTAAAATTAAAACATCTTTTGAGGTGTTGCTGGTCAACACCTTTTTTATTTTTTGATTTGCTTTTAGGTATCTACCCATGACCGTTCATATGAGCGTAATGATCTCAGCTGAAGAGATTCACGCGAAAGTCAAAGAGCTTGGTGCAAAAATTGATGCTCACTATGCCAATAGTGACAAAGAACTTGTTTTGATTGGTTTACTGCGTGGTTCAGTCATTTTTATGGCTGATTTATGTCGTGCAATTAGCAAACCGCATGAACTCGACTTTATGACGGTATCAAGTTACGGTGGCGGTACGGTTTCAACTCGTGATGTCAAAATCTTAAAAGACCTGGACGGCGAAATTCGCGGTAAAGATGTTCTTATTGTCGAAGATATTATTGACTCAGGCAATACCCTCAGCAAAGTGCTGGAAATTTTAAGTACGCGTAATCCTAATTCTATTGAACTGTGTACTTTAATTAGTAAACCTTCACGCCGCGAAATTGAACTTGAAGTGAAGTTTTTAGGCTTTGAAGTGGAAGATAAGTTTATTGTCGGTTACGGCTTGGACTTCGACCAAAAATATCGCCACATTCCATTTATTGGCGAAATTGGTCTATAAGACCCACCAGATACTTAAAGTGGCCGAAGGCCACTTTTTTATCCTTCATCTTTTAACCAGAACAAAAAAATAACAGTTTTTAGCAGGACTCAACTGTTTCCTTTTGCATAAATGATTAATTATAAAAATGAAAGCGTAATGAAAGTATATAAACAAACGATAAATGGAGAAGACATATGTGGTCACTTATAGTTGCGATCGTGGTCGGTTTTATTGCAGGTTTAATTGCACGCGCTATTCATCCCGGAAATGATAAATCAGGATTTATTGTTACGACTTTGTTGGGTATTGCAGGTTCTTTATTGGCAACTTACAGTGGACGATTGCTCGGCCTCTACGGTGAAAACTCTGCAGCAGGCTTTATTGCTTCGGTGATCGGTGCCCTCATTATCCTATTCTTTTATAATCTGATTGCAAAAAAATCAGGCATTTAAATCCTCCTTCAAATGCTCAGTTACTCTAATAAAAAAGCACCTGTTCAGGTGCTTTTTTAGGGTTTGATTCATCAGGAAATAAACCTGTTACAGACCCAGCTCTTTCCACATTTTTTCTATTTCTTGAGCAGGGTGGGAACCCATCACTTTAAAACCATTGGAGAAAATAATGGCAGGTGTTCCATTTAACCCCAATGATTTTCCTAAACTCAAATTACGCTCAATCGGATTGGCACAGGTTTTTTTAGAACTTGGCTGAATCCCCTTACTGATCAAATTTGACCAAGCCAAGGCAGGAGCTTTTTCGCAGAAAACTTGCTTTGAAACAGCAATAGACTGGTTTTTGATAGGATAAATAAAAGTGTAAATCGTGACATCGTTCAACTTGCTTAATTCAGTCTCAAGTTGTTTGCAATACGGGCAATTTGGGTCAGAAAAAATCGCGATCTGGCGTTTCCCATTACCTCGCACACTTTTCACTGCATCCTGTAAAGGCAATTTTTTCCAATCAATGCTGTTTTGTTTAAGCACTAAATCTTTGGTCAAATTTTTCTGATCACTTAAACGGTACATTGAGCCAACCAGAATATGTTGCGCATCTTCACCGACATACACCACTTGACCATCCATTGAACCGCTATAAATGCCTTTCATATCGGTGGCTTGAATATTTTCAATGTTTAATTTTGGGTGTTGTTTGGTGAGGTTGCTTTTGACCGTATCAACATTCGCCAAACTTAAGCTCGAAATAAAACTGACCAAGGCGAATGCCAATGTTTTTTTAATCATGTTTTTTTGCTCATCATAGATTCCAATTATTCAACGCGATTCTACTTAAAATTTAACGACAGATTGAGTTAATTTTAGCAGTCCTTACTGAAAGCACACATATTTCATCATCACGGTTTCACGTGGAACATTGACATGATTTATAGTGGATTTATTTCTACAGAAATATGCACAAGTTCGTCATGGATAGACAGTGCTTCACGAACTTGATCCGCTTTCAAATTAGAATCGGTTGCCAAAGCCAAAATACAGGAAAATTTGCCTTTGCCAACTTTCCAGACATGCAGGTCAGTGATTTCTACCACAGAAAATTCAGCAATCACTTCCCGGATTTCTTCCACTACCGGATGATCCATTTCTGCATCGAGCAAGGTTTTTCCTGTTTCTTTAATCAGGCCAATTGCCCATTTTGCCACCAGAATGGAGCCTGCAATCCCGAGTACCGCATCGAGAAAACCCCAATCTAAATACTTTGCAGCAAACAGCGCAATAATCGCAAACACTGAAGTCACAGCATCTGCCACCACATGCATAAATGCCGCTTTCTGGTTTAAGTCGTGATGACCATGAGCGTGCTCATTTTCATGTTCGTGATGGTGATGGTGATGGTGATGGTGATGGTGATGGTGATGGTGATGGTGATGGTGATCATCATGCAGTAACCATGCACAGATTAAATTAATCACCAAGCCGAGAATTGCAATTGGAATGGCCTGGTTATAATGAATATCTATGGGATTTATTAGTCGTTCTATTGATTGGAATGCCATAAATATCGCCACCACCATCAGTAAGATCGCGCTGCTATAGCCGGCTAAAATTTCAATTTTCCAGGTGCCAAAACTAAAACGGCTATCTTGTGCATAACGACGTGCAGAACGATAGGCAAAATAAGCCAGTCCCAAGGCCAGCATATGTGAACTCATGTGCCAACCATCGGCAAGTAATGCCATAGAGTTGTAAATCCATCCCCCAGCCACTTCTAATAGCATCATCACTGCCGTTAGAATAGTCGCCCATAGAATACGTTTTTGGGCGAGGGGATTACCTTCATCAAACTGATGAGCGTGCGTTCTGGTCAATGGGGCTTTTTGCATAATTTTAGCGCTTAAATATACTCCCCCATAGTATATTTATTTTTGGAGAGTTGTGTTGGGTCATTTACATCAAGATAAGAAAATTCATAATCGAGTCAAACGCTTACAAGGGCAAATTAACGCCGTAGAGCAAACCTTAAACAGCCCTGAGCATTCATGTATTACTGTATTACAGCAAGTCGCGGCTATTAAAGGCGCCGTGAATGGTCTAATGAGTGAATTGATTGAATCACATTTACGTCATCACGTGATTGGTGAACAAACTGAAATTAATGAACAGGAACTTGCTGAATTTTTAAAATTATTAAAGCGTTATAGTTAAATGATTTACATCTTATAAATTGACGCCCTAGGCGGATAAGAATTAATGTATAGCTCTTCTTTTCTCTCCAAATATTCGCTATTTCAACCCTATGGCGGGTGTTTCTGTGACTCTACATGACGACTCAACAATCATGGCGACCATTTTTAATGGTCAGCCTGGCACTTTGTATTGGAACCATTGGCACCGCACTCGCGAGTCCTTTATATCCGATCTATCAAGAACTGTGGCATTTACTGCCTAGCCATATTACCTATATCTTTGTGGCCTATATGTTTGGCTGTCTGGCGACCTTGCTATTTTTAGGCCGAACCAGCAACAGTTTTGGATTCCTACGTACCTTACAAATCGGTATCATGTTTGTCATCTTAGGCCTAGTACTTTCAGCCGTTGCATCGAATGCAGTTTGGCTGGGATTAGGTCGCTTTATTATTGGGATTGCCTCCGGGCTGATCAGTACCTCTGCGATGCTTGGATTAATCACCACCATTCCAGATAGTCATAAACAAAATGCCCCCCAATTAAGTTCTATCATTACCGTGACTGGTTTTGGCTTGGGACCCTTTATTGGCGGGCTAATTGCTCAATTTTCTACCCAACCTTTAATTACACCTTATTTACCAATTATTGCTGCTGCGATTTTATGTTTTTTGGGTTTATTTCTGGTTAAAGTCCCACAATTTAAAGCCCAGCCTTTTTCAATTGCACCACGTTTAGAAATACCAGCAGCCCAGCATCAATCCTTATTTTTTATTGCTGGTTTCACCGCATTTAGCGCTTTTGGGGCCTTTAGTTTATTTGCCTCTCTTTCGCCATCTTTCGTAAAGGATCTGATTCCCTGGCATGGACCATTGGTCAGTGGTTCAGCGATTGCCAGTATTTTACTGGTTTCTGCTGTCGTACAATTTTCTGCTAAACATCTTCCTGCAGCAAAAAGCCTGAGCTTAGGGCTAATGACTTTAGTGGTGAGCTTTGTTTTACTCGGCTTATGTATGAGTATGCAATGGAGTATTTTGTTCTTTATCAGCGACATTATGCTAGGTGTAGGACATGGGCTAGGCTTATTGGGTGCATTCGGTTTAATCCACCAGATGACAACCACGGATAACCGTGCAGCTGTGATGTCCACGTATTTATTTATTGGTTACTTAGGCACAATTTTACCGATTATTGCAGTGGGATATTTAGCCGATCATTTTGGTTTAACCATTGGGGTTTTAGGATTTTGCGTAGGGGTTGGTTTACTCTGTCTTTCGCTGATATTTTGGCATAAGAAAATTTCATCATAAAAAAACCGCCTTCATAAAGGCGGTTTTTCAAATCGACTGGATTGCTTTTCGACTGGATTATTTTCCAATACAGAATGATCCAAAGATTTTCCCTAACAAATCATCTGCACTAAATTCACCGGTAATCTCCGCCAAGGCATTTTGTGCCAGACGTAAAGATTCAGCCACCAATTCACCTGCCTGATACACCACCAACTGCTCATGTGCTTCTGCAAGATACACTTGAGTGCGTTTCATTGCGTCTAAATGGCGTGTACGTGCAATAAAGGTATCTTCTTCTGGCTGGAAGCCTGCATGCGCTGTAATCGCATCTATAAGCGACTGAACACCAGTTTCCTGCTTGGCTGAGACAGTAATATGACGAAATCCCTGATAATCGCCAATTTCAGCAGCTGCACCAGTTAAATCACACTTATTGGCAATCAGCATTAAACGACGCGGCTCTAGATGTTCAGCAAAATAGTTTTGTGCCAATTGTAACGGATCTTCCCCTTGGCTTAAGTCATACACCAGCAGCAACAAATCAGCCTGTTCAATTTCTTTAATCGCACGGCGGATCCCTTCTTTCTCGACAATATCACCAGTTTCACGCAGTCCGGCAGTATCGGTCAGGGTAATCGGCAAGCCATTTAAGGTAATTTTTTCATGCAGGACATCACGGGTTGTACCGGCAATATCGGTCACAATGGCACGTTCATTTCCAGCCAAAGTATTCAACAAGGAAGATTTACCTGCATTCGGTTTACCAGCAATGACTACCTGTAAACCTTCACGCAATAACTGACCTTGGCGTGCAGACTTTTGTACTGCAGTCACTGAAGTTTGCACATCTTCAAGCAAAGCCAAAATTTTACCATCGGCCAAGAAATCAATTTCTTCTTCCGGGAAATCAATGGCAGCTTCCACATGTAAACGTAGATGAATCAATTTTTCTAAAACGGTATTGACTCGGGTCGAAAACGCCCCTTGTAAAGAACGTACTGCTGAACGGGCGGCGGCTTGTGAAGTGGCATCAATCAAATCGGCAATCGCTTCGGCTTGAACCAAATCCAGCTTGCCATTTTCGAAGGCACGCATCGAAAATTCACCGGCTTTGGCCGCAATTGCACCCAATTCAAGTAAGCGGCCCAGTAAGGCATTTTGGATCACGGGACCGCCATGACCTTGCAGCTCCACCACATCTTCACCGGTAAAGGAGTTTGGATTGGGAAAGCAGATGGCTAACCCCTCATCCATCACTTCACCAGCGGCATCATAGAACTGACGGAAACCGGCAAAGCGGGCTTTTGGTAAAGCCTTCTGCGTTAATGCTTCGGCAATGGCATAGGATTTTGGACCAGACAGACGAATTACCCCCACACCACCACGCCCGGGCGGAGTTGCAATTGCAGCAATCGTTGTTCGGTTTTGCATAAAATTCACCTAAAAAGTCCTAAATTACAGCCAAAGAAAAATCCGCCTAAGATTACCATCTTAAGCGGATTTATTCAGCTATTCGCAATCAGTCGTTACTTAAACAACGTCACGCTTTTCGCGTTCTTTCGCAACACTCTTGTTGATCAAACTTTGCTGCAAGATGGTAATACTGTTATTGACAATCCAGTACATTACCAAGCCCGCAGGGAAGAACAACATAAATACAGTGAACATGATCGGCATGATTTTGAACACTTTCGCCTGCATCGGATCAGCCGGTTGCGGATTTAAAGACTGCTGAATAAACATGGTCAAGCCCATCAATAATGGCAAGATAAACCATGGATCCATTGCAGATAAATCTTGAATCCAGCCTAACCATGGCGCATGACGAAGTTCTACCGACTCCATCAATACCCAGTACAAGGCCAAGAAAATCGGCATTTGTAAAAGTAGTGGCAAGCAACCTGATAATGGGTTGACTTGTTCACGTTTATACAGCGCCATCATTTCTTGCGAGAAACGCATGCGGTCTTCACCGAACTCTTCTTTCATGCGTTGCATTTCAGGTGCAATCACACGCATTTTCGCCATAGAACGGTAGCTCTTAGACGATAATGGCCAAAGAATCAGTTTCACCAACACAGTCAACAAGATAATTGACCAGCCCCAGTTGCCCACAATGTTATGGAAGAATTGAAGCCCTAGGAACAATAACTTCGCAATTGGCCACAACCAACCATAATCAACAGTTTGGTTTAAACCGATCGCCAAATCTTTCAGTTCAGACTGAATTTTAGGACCTGAATAGAACGTCGCATCCAATTCAGCCGCAGTACCTGCAGGTACATTAATCATCGGTGAAGTGAAACCAATAATATTCATATTATCAGTGGATTGACGTGATTCTAATTTGGCACTATACGGCTGACCATTGGCTTGAGTCAGTTTAAGATCACCTGGAATCCAGGCACTGACGAAATAATGCTGCACGACAGCAACCCAGCCACCTTTTGCTTCAACATTCAATTTTTCGTCATTGAAGTTGGCAAATTTAAGCTTGTTGTAGTGTTCCTCAGGTGTACCCCAAGCACCACCTAGGAACGTGCCTAGTGTGAAAATGCCTTGGTCTGATTTACCTGGATCATCCGAATTATCACGTTTGATTTGACCAAACATTTGACCTTGCCAGTTCTGAGCACTACGGTTCACAACTTTGTGGTTGACAATAATCGGGTATTCACCTTGCTTAAAGGTAAATGTTTTGATGATTTCGACACCATCAGCCGTTTTATAAACCATCGGTACAGATAAAACTTTAACTGCTTTACCATCTTTGCTTTTTTCTGCTTTAGCATCAGCCAAGCTATAAGCTGCTTTTTCAACTTCATAAACCGGACGACCATTACGGTTGCTGTCCGGCCCATTTAAACCAATCAAGCCAGACTGAGCAACGTAAGTACGTTTTGCATCGCTTTCCAGCATGACAAACGGTTCATCACTGTCTTTATTTTTATCGTGGTTCAATAATTCAATACGAACAATGTCACCACCTTTAGGATTAATCCAAAGATGATAAAGGTCAGTTTGTACTGAAATAAGCTGTTGACTTACAGGTGCAGTGGCATCTGTTGTGGTTTGCTGAGTGGCAATATTTGCTTGAGGCACGTCAGACGCTGCTGGAGCTGTTTGAGCGTTTGGCAAATCTGCAGATACTTCATGTGAAACCACGGCAGCTTCTTGCTGCGGTTTAGTCTCTGCATGACCATAATCTTTTTGCCAAGCCAAAATAAGCAAATATGCGACGACAAACATAGCCCCTAGAATTGCAAACCTGGCCCATTGTTGCATATCTATTATCCCAAGTAGTTAGAGTGATTTCGGTTCAATAAACGATCACGAAAGGGTACAGCAACGTGAAGCGTTTGAGAATCCATTTGCTGAAATGAAATAAAACGAATTGCTTTTTTGGGAACCGGGTCATAACCCGAACCACCCCAAGGATGACAACGGCAAATACGTTTGGTAGCTAACCACGCACCACGCACAGCACCATGCGAATGGACTGCTTCTAAAGAATATTGAGAACATGTTGGAATATAACGACAGCGGGGTCCCAATAAAGGACTAATCGCGATCTGATAGAATCGAATCAACCAATGCAGTAAACGTACCATTGGCCATCTCTACTTTTGTGGGGAGGGAGCTATCTTTTTATGCTTATTGGCAAGGCGTTGCAATTTCTGCCAAGCAAATTGTAATTGCTGTTGCAATTCTGCATTAGGGATTGCTTCAATGCCGACTTTAGGCATGACCACAATATCTAATAAATCTAATTGCTGTTGATGAAGGCGAAAACTTTCGCGAGCAAGACGTTTTACTCTATTTCTTTCATGTGCGCGACGCACTTTTTTCTTGGCAACAACAATACCCAAACGGCTTGAAGGCTGTTCGGAATTTTTTGCCAAAAATAAGAAATGGGGTTGATGCACTTTAAAAAGCGCACCATCAAACACACTTTTATAATCGGCAGCACAGCGTATACGTACGTCTGTGCTGAAGCCATAAAGTGTCATGACACCCAAAATCGCAATAACTTAACTAATTAAACAGTTAAGCTATGACGACCTTTTGCACGACGGCGAGCTAATACTTGACGACCAGCTTTAGTAGCCATACGAGCACGGAAACCATGAACACGCTTACGCTTTAATTCTGATGGTTGGAATGTACGTTTCATATTGAAACTCCAAAAATGATCTTCTATGAAGGTTCGCGATTTTAGTGTTCATTCGGTGAGCTGTCAATCAAAAACAAACTTTCTTTCAAAATAAGGCATTTTTTTAAAAAACCAAGAATCTGAGATTTTGTATCCCATTAAAAACTGTTTTAATTTTACACACAATATAAGTTGTTGATTAATAATACAACATAAGTTATAAACAGAAATATTAACAACGTTATCCACAACTTAGTGTTAATAAGATTATTTTCTTCACTTTTGAATTTAAATTTAAAAATATTGAAAGTTATCCCCACCAACAACCGCCCCTATAAATAAATTCAAATTTATAAATTTAAATTTATTACTATTAGGGAGCTATTTTTCTGTGGAAAAGCTATTTTAAATTTATATAAACAATAAGTTATATTGTGGATATCTATGTTTTCATAATCTTGTTAAATTGGGGATAACTTTGTGATATATTTTATCCACAGCTTGCGGATAATCTTATCCACACTGCAATTTGAATTTAAATTTAATCGGGAAATTACTTTTTTGAGTGATATTTCTTTAATTTTGCCATGACAGATGTGGATAACTTCGATAGAATGGCGACCCGCTTGGTCGGGCTCAAATGATTTTTTTATAACTAATGGAATAAATAGGGGTTTCACATGCTTTGGACTGACTGTTTAACTCGTTTGCGACAAGAGCTTTCGGGGAATGTCTTTACCATGTGGATTCGCCCTTTGGTTGCTGAAGAGCTTAACGACACATTAAAACTTTATGCACCCAATCCTTATTGGACCCGTTATATTCAGGAACATCATCTTGAGCTGATCACGATTTTGGCAGAGCAAATGTCTGAAGGTCGGGTGCGCAAAGTTGAAATTCTGGTGGATTCCCGTCCTGGTGCAATTCTGTCTGCCAATGAACAACCAGCAACCACGACTGCTGCTTTACAATCTGTTGCCACGCCGATGGCCAGACCGCGAAAAGAAAAAGAAGAATCAGGCGTTAAAAATAGTCGTAAGCGTTTATTAAACCCCTTATTTACTTTTTCGTTGTTTGTGGAAGGCCGCTCGAACCAGATGGCAGCGGAAACCTGTCGTAAAGTTTTAACCCAATTGGGTGCTTCTCAACATAATCCTTTATTTTTATATGGTCCGACAGGTTTAGGTAAAACCCATTTAATGCAAGCAGTGGGGAATGCTTTATTGCAAGCCAAACCCAATGCACGCGTGATGTATATGACTGCGGAAAGTTTTGTGCAAGATTTTGTCAGCTCGTTACAGCAAGGCAAAGTAGAAGAATTCAAGAAAAATTGCCGTTCGCTGGATTTGTTGTTAGTCGATGATATTCATTTACTGGCCGGTAAAGAAGCCAGTTTGGTGGAGTTCTTCTATACGTTTAATGCCTTGTTGGATGAGTCCAAGCAAATCATTTTGACTTCAGATCGTTATCCTAAAGAATTGACGGAACTGGATGCACGTCTGGTTTCACGTTTTTCTTGGGGCTTGTCGGTGGGTGTAGAACCACCGGATATTGAAACCCGTATTGAAATCTTGTTGAAAAAAGCGGAAAACATCGGGGTTGAGTTGCCGCGTAATTGTGCTTTGTTTGTGGCACAACAAGTGGTGGCCAATGTTCGTGAACTCGAAGGTGCGTTGAACAAAGTGGTGGCTATTTCACGTTTTAAAGGCACCCCCATTGATCTGGATGTGGTACGTGAATCGTTAAAGGATGTGTTGGCGATTCGTGCCAGAACCATCAGTACTGAAAATATTCAGCGAGTGGTCAGTGAATATTTTCGTATTCCGCTAAAAGAAATTGTGGGGCCGAAACGTACCCGTATTTATGCCCGTCCACGTCAGTTGGCAATGGGGCTTGCGCGTGAATTGACCGGTGACAGTTTCCCGGAAATTGGCATGGCCTTCGGTGGTCGTGATCACAGTACCGTGATGCATGCCTGTGAGAAAGTACTCAGCCTTCGTGAGGAAGATCCGATCTTCAATGAAGACTATAAAAACTTGCAACGTTTGTTGCAAAGTTGATCAAATTCTATTCTTGCAATGCGGCATATTCTGCCGCATAGTACACTGCTAAAAACACATTTATTTATTATTTATCTTCAGTAGTTAGAGGAATGTACCGTGCGTTTGAAAATCGCGAAAGAAAGCTTACTTAATGTTCTGTCACATGTCGTAGGAGCGGTTGAACGTCGCCATACTTTAAATATTCTTTCTAATGTAAAGATTCAGGTTAGTAACGAGTCGCTAACCATTACCGGCTCGGATTTGGAAGTGGAACTGGTTGCCAGTACCACGCTGGCTGAAGGTGCATGCTTGCAAGTGGGCGAGACCACTGTTCCTGCACGCAAGCTGATGGACATCTGTAAATCTTTACCGACTGCGGCCTTGATTGACCTGCAAATTACTGAAGATCGCTGCATTTTGAAATCGGGTAATAGCCGTTTTGTGTTGGGAACTTTGCCTGCTGAAGACTATCCGTTATTGAGCACTGAAAATGCTCAAGGTACCCAAGTGACCGTGACTCAGCGCGAGTTAAAACGCCTGTTTGAAAAAACCGCTTTTGCGATGGCAGTGCAAGATGTACGTTTTTATTTAACCGGTACATTACTTGAAATTGATCAAAATCAGCTGCGTGCAGTTACCACCGATGGTCACCGTTTAGCATTATGTGAAACAGCAGCCACTTCAACTGCAACTCAAGCCATTCAAGCGATTGTGCCACGCAAAGCAGTGGCGGAATTACAACGCTTACTCAGTATTGAAGATGAGCAATTGTCTTTGCTGATTGGCCGTGAATTGTTGAATGTTACCATTAGCACGCCAAGCCGTGACAAAGAGCAGGGTGATATCACCGTCCGTTTCACCACCAAATTAATTGATGGGAAATTCCCGGATTACCGTCGTGTGATTCCTCGTGGTGGCGATAAAAACGTATTGATCGCACATGATGTATTTAAACAATCTCTACAACGTGTGGCGATTTTGAGTAATGAAAAATTACGTGGTGTGTTCCTGAATTTTGGAGCTGATTGTTTACAACTTCGCGCCAATAACCCAGAGCAAGATGAGGCGATTGAAGATCTAGCCATTCAATATGCGGATGCGCCGATGGAAATGTCATTTAATGCACAATATTTATTGGATGTATTAGGTGCTTTGGATGGTGATGATGTCTATATGACCATGACTGAAGCCAACCAATCTGTATTGGTACACGATCCGGCACACCAAGATCAGACCTATGTTGTGATGCCGATGCGTGTTTAATTCGCAGATTTTTTACAAGATCAGATTATGTTTATCACGCGTTTAAATATAGAACGTGTTCGAAACTTAAAAGCGGTTGCACTCCAAGAGTTGCAGCCGTTTAATGTTTTTTATGGCCAGAATGGTTCAGGTAAAACCTCGATTCTAGAGGCGATCCATCTGCTGGCGACCGGACGTTCTTTCCGAACCCATATCCCGAAAAACTATATTCAAAATGAAA
The DNA here is from genome assembly GCF_013004315.1 of Acinetobacter sp. ANC 5378. NCBI lineage: Bacteria > Pseudomonadati > Pseudomonadota > Gammaproteobacteria > Moraxellales > Moraxellaceae > Acinetobacter > Acinetobacter sp. ANC 5378. The sequence goes on along the minus strand of NZ_JABERK010000092.1, from coordinate 15,451 downwards.
CAAGCGATGCAATTGTTTTTGCGCAATCTGCGACTGAAAAAATTGGCATGCAAAAATTTTTATCCGGTGAGCAACTGATTAAAGTCAATGGCGATCATATTGCGACCCAGGGGCAACTGGCTAAAATATTACCTTTGCAGCATATTGACCCACAAAGTACCGATATTATCGACTATGGTGCCAAACCCAGACGGCAACTGATTGACTGGTTGATGTTCCACGTGGAACCGGATTTTTATCATGCCTGGCAATATTATTCGCGCGCTTTGAAACAACGCAACAGTTTGCTGAAATCGAGACGAAATCTCAGCCTGAATGATTTAGAGCCGTGGAATAAAATGCTGGCTGAATATGGCGAAATGCTGCATTCACAGCGCAGTGGGATTGTGGAACAGTGGAAAGTCTATTTTGAACAGGATTTAAAACAGTTATTGCCCAATCTCGATATTCAAATGGAATATGTTCCCGGTTTTCATACCGAGCTCGGCTTGCTGCATGACTTAACTGTACATCATCAAAAAGACCTGGATCGACGCTATACTGAGTATGGCCCACATCGTGCAGATTTACGTTTAAAAACAACGCTGGGTGATGCGGATGTGGTGCTTTCACGCGGTCAAAAAAAGCTGCTGATTGTCGCCTTAAAACTGTCACAGATTGCAATGCTACATGCCTGTAATAAGGAAACTGTGGTATTATTAGATGATGTGACAGCAGAATTAGATTTAACTGCACAACGACGATTAATTGAGCGATTGAGCCAACTGGGTAGTCAAGTTTTTATTACCACTTTAGAGCATGAATCAGTAAAAAAACATTTACATGATTTGTCTATTTCATATCAATTATTCAATGTTGAAAACGGTCAAGTTCAAGTTGTCGTGCAATAGTTTTTTAGATTTTACCCATCTTTGGATAGACCTATATTTCACTAGGGAGAAACCATGAGTTCAGAAGATCAAGCTGCTTCTCAAACAGAACCAACCAATGAAAAGGCTTATGATTCCTCTAGTATCAAGGTATTACGTGGCCTCGATGCTGTTCGTAAGCGTCCAGGCATGTATATTGGTGATACTGACGATGGTTCAGGTTTACATCACATGGTGTTTGAGGTTGTCGATAATGCAATTGATGAAGCCTTGGCGGGTCACTGTGATGAAATCCTGGTCACCATCCATGAAGATGAATCGGTAAGTGTTTCAGATAACGGTCGTGGTATTCCAACTGATATTCACCCAGAAGAAGGCGTATCTGCCGCTGAAGTAATTTTAACTATTCTTCATGCTGGCGGTAAGTTTGATGATAATAGCTATAAAGTATCCGGTGGTTTGCACGGGGTAGGTGTTTCAGTTGTAAATGCCTTGTCGAGTAAATTATTACTGAATATTCGTCGTGCCGGTAAAGTGTACGAACAAGAGTATTGCCACGGCGATCCGGTATATCCGTTACGTACCATTGGTGATACTGACGAAACTGGAACAACTGTTCGTTTCTATCCAAGTGCAGAAACCTTTAGCCAAACCATTTTCAATGTTGATATTTTAGCGCGTCGTTTGCGTGAACTTTCATTCTTAAATGCCGGTGTTCGTATTGTGTTACGTGATGAACGTATCGATGCTGAACATGTATTTGATTATGAAGGTGGTTTGTCTGAATTTGTAAAATATATCAATCAAGGCAAAACCCACCTGAATGATATTTTCCATTTTACTAGCCAAGTGCCGGAAACAGGGATTACTGTTGAAGTCGCTTTACAGTGGAATGATACCTATCAAGAAAACGTGCGCTGCTTTACCAACAATATTCCGCAAAAAGATGGTGGTGCGCATTTAGCCGGTTTCCGCGCAGCATTAACCCGTGGTTTAAACCAGTATCTGGATAGCGAAAATATTCTGAAGAAAGAAAAAGTCGCGGTTACGGGTGATGATGCACGTGAAGGTTTAACTGCGATTGTTTCGGTTAAAGTGCCAGATCCAAAATTCTCTTCACAAACCAAAGAAAAACTGGTTTCAAGTGAAGTTAAACCTGCGGTAGAGCAGGCAATGAATAAGGAATTTTCTGCCTATTTGCTGGAAAATCCACAAGCGGCAAAATCAATTGCCGGCAAAATTATTGATGCAGCACGTGCGCGTGATGCGGCACGTAAAGCGCGTGAAATGACACGTCGTAAGAGTGCACTTGATATTGCAGGTCTTCCAGGTAAATTGGCCGATTGCCAAGAAAAAGATCCAGCATTGTCTGAATTGTACCTGGTCGAAGGTGACTCTGCGGGCGGTTCTGCAAAACAGGGTCGTAACCGTAAGATGCAAGCGATTCTGCCGCTGAAAGGTAAAATCCTGAATGTGGAGCGTGCGCGTTTCGACAAAATGATTTCTTCGCAAGAAGTCGGTACGCTGATTACTGCACTCGGTTGTGGTATTGGTCGTGAAGAATATAATCCAGACAAGTTACGTTATCACAAAATCATCATCATGACCGATGCTGACGTCGATGGTTCGCACATTCGTACGCTACTGTTGACTTTCTTTTTCCGTCAAATGCCTGAACTTGTGGAACGCGGTTATATCTATATTGCACAACCACCGCTGTATAAATTGAAAAAAGGCAAGCATGAGCAATATCTTAAAGATAATGATGCTTTAGAAACCTTCCTGATTTCAAATGCGATTGATGATTTGTCCTTGCATATCAGTGCTGAATCTCCTGCAATTACAGGACAAGCCCTGGCAAAAGTGATTGAAGATTACCAGGTTTCACAGAAAAGTTTGAACCGTTTAACCTTACGCTATCCTGCAAGTTTGCTTGATGGTCTGTTGGGTCTGGATGCATTCAAACTTGATCAGAATCATGATGAAAATTATGTGAAACAATGGTCTGAACAGTTACGTGCTGCGATTGAAAAATATCAACCAAGTTTACGTCCTGAAATCACTTTGGAAATGTTTGAAAAAGAACATACCAACGGTGAAAAAGTTGCACATTACTGGCCACGTGTGACCGTATATGTCCATAACTTACCGCACTCGTATTTACTTGATTCTGGACTATTGGCTTCAGGTGAATATAAGCGTTTACTGCAAAATTCGAAGAGCTGGTTTAGCCTGCTTGAAGATGGTGCTTATTTGCAGAAAGGCGATCGTAAAATTAATGTCGCGACTTTCCATCAAGTGTGGCAGCATATTTTAGCCGATTCACGTCGTGGCATGATGATCCAGCGCTATAAAGGTTTGGGTGAGATGAATGCGGAACAGCTTTGGGAAACCACCATGGATCCTGAAAACCGTAACATGTTGCAAGTCACCATTGATGATGCGATTGAAGCAGATCGTATGTTCTCTTGTTTGATGGGGGATGATGTAGAACCACGTCGTGCCTTCATTGAAGAAAATGCTTTAAATGCAGATATCGATGCTTAATCTATTGATGAGTTAAATTGTAAAAAGTACCCTTCGGGGTGCTTTTTTTATGCTATTTTTATTTAAATTTGATTAACTTTTAGCCATATTTGTTTTATAAAAATGACTTATTCCTCTGTCATGATGAATCGTATACACAGGAGATCATCATGCAATATTACGAGGTTAGTACAATGGATAATCAACTGGAGCAGATCCGGGATATTTGGAGCAACGCATTTTTTACCGGTAATTTTGAGGTGTTGGCTCAGTATGAACATGAACAATTTAAGGTGGTTTATGAGCAGGAAGGTCGAGTTGAAAGCAATTTTACCCGTTATGAACGTATTGCTCATGCAGTGAAAAATGGGGTATGGAAACCGCAAAAGCCCAACATTGAATTTGAAGAGTTTGAGTTTGATCGAGATTTGAAGCACTGTAAGGTTTTAATTGGTTTGGAAGATCACAAAAAAATTCAGGAATTATGGGTCAATGAAGGTGCTTGGAAAATTATCGAACTCAGGTTTTTAAAACGTAAAAAGTCCCAACAGGAAGAATAAAAAGTCTTATTCTGTTTGAAAATACCAATGTGGATAAGTTTATTTTTGTTTAATAAGGATGTGAAAAATAATTTATCCACAGCTTAAACTGATACTTTTATTTTAAATTTAAAGTCGGTTTTATATGGGTTGTGGATAAGTTTTTAAATTTAAAAGTCTGATTTGAATTTAAAGTTAATAGATGAGGATTTTTAAATTTAAACACACTGACATCTTGGTGAGGGATATCGCTAAAAAAGTGTTTTGTAGAAAAATTAAAAAATCGCAGTACACGTTTGAAATTGTACTGCGATCATAAAACAAGCGTCACTTTAGTTTTGCTTAAGAGTGGTGGGTGGGCTTATTCGAAAGCACCTTCCAGCTCTTCCAACTCCATCATTAGCTCTAACATTTGTTCTTCAGCTTGAGCTAATTTTGCTTTTAACTCAGTTTGTTCATTCATGAGCTTCAACAAATCATCTTTACGATTTGCTTCATATAATGCGCTATCGCCGAGTAATGTTTCGATTTCCGCTAAACGGGGTTGTGTTTTCGTAATCTGAGCTTCAATTTTTTCAATATTCTTGCGAACAGGGCGGCTGAGTTCACGACGACGTGCAGCTTCTTTACGTTGTGCCTCTTTATCCAGTTTAGAAATCGTCGGTTTAACTTCCACTTGAGATTTCACAGGTGCAGCAGGTTGTTGACCTGATTTCATCATGTCGATACGCGCTTGGCGTAACCAATCTGCATATGCAGTCAAATCACCATCAAACTCACGGCTTTGACCACCATGAACCAAGATCAACTCATCACACACACTGGCAATCAGTTGACGTTCATGCGATACCAGCACCACAGCGCCTTCAAAATCTTGCAATGCCATGGTTAATGCATGACGCATATCCAAATCTAAATGGTTGGTCGGTTCATCCAGAATCAGGACATTTGGACGTTGCCATACAATCAGTGCAAGTGCTAAACGGGCACGTTCACCCCCCGAGAAACTTTCACTTGGGGTGTCCATGCGTTCGCCACTAAAACCGAAACTCCCGAGGAAAGAACGCAAGCTGGCTTCACTAATTTTTTTATCGGCAATACGCGATAATTGCAGCATTGGGCTGGCATTACCATCCAGAGCATCCATTTGATGCTGGGCAAAGTAACCGATATTTAATAGTTCAGAATCTTTACGGGTACCTTGAAGCAATTGTAAATCACCGACCAATGATTTAATCAGCGTCGATTTACCTGCCCCATTCATCCCCAATAAACCAATACGACTGGTGGGGGTGATTTGTAAACTGACATTGGTCACAATCAGTTTGTCGCCATAACCAATATCTGCATTCTCAAGTTCAAGCAGTGGTGAACTCATTTTAGTCGGTTCACGGAATGAGAAGGTAAATGGTGTATCAACATGCGCTGCAGACAACTCTTGCATACGTTCAAGTTGTTTAATACGGCTTTGTGCTTGTTTTGCTTTGGTTGCTTGCGCTTTAAAGCGATCGATATATTTCTGCAAATGCGCGCGTGTTTCTAATTGCTTTTCATAAGCTTGTTGTTGCTGAGCTAAACGTTCACTACGGGTACGTTCAAAGGTTGAATAGTTGCCTGTGTAAAGAATCAGTTCTTGATTTTCGATATGTAAAATATGATCGGTAATTGCATCGAGGAAATCACGGTCATGCGAAATCAGAATCAGCGTGCCTTCATAGGCTTTTAACCAGTCTTCTAACCATAAAATGGCATCTAAGTCTAAATGGTTGGTCGGTTCATCAAGTAACAAGAGGTCTGAACGGCTCATCAAGGTACGCGCAAGGTTCAGACGCATACGCCAACCACCGGAGAAGCTTGAAACATCGAGTTGTGACTGATGTTCAAAGAAACCCAAACCTGCCATTAGTTGCGATGCTTTAGAGGGTGCAGAATAGCCATTAATTTCGTCAAAACGACCATATAAATGTGCAAGCTCATCATCGCTTAAGCTTTCAGGGTGATCTAATTTGTTTTGAATTTCCCAGAATTCTTCATCGCCAGATAGAACGAAATCAATCGCTTTCATATCTAAAGCTTTGATTTCCTGTGCCATATGTGCCACAGTCCAAACCGCAGGGCGAGTTAAAGAACCTCCATCCGATTCCATGCCACCGAGCAATGCAGAAAATAGCGTGGATTTTCCTGCGCCATTTACACCAGTTAAACCAATTTTCCAGCCTGGATGGAGTTGCATGGATGCTTTTTGAAATAAAACACGTCCACTGCGACGTATAGAAAGTTGATCTAACTGAATCATTAAAATATCTAAATAACAAGAATAGTGTGCGTATTCTAAAGGAATCAACCGGGAAAACAAAAAACTAAACTGTTTTATATCGATGAATTATTTCAAGTGCATTTTGTGTACAGTGCAGATTATTAAAATTGCCGCTCTGTGCTAGGTTTTATCGCTAAATATGCTTATAGTCGCACTCTATAAATGATGAATAAAAATAAGGATCATCAAGCGTGAAAAAAGGATTTTTGATTTTATCTGCACTGAGCATATTAACCACATCAAATATATTGCATGCCAAAGCTGATGTCTGTGTCTTTGATTTATTAGGAAAATCGGGTGAATCTTATAAGCTGATTGAAGAATGGGCTTTGGCCAGCAAGCAATGGGGCGGGGACATCAATCTTATTTCTTATCAAGATGAAGCCAAAGTCGAGCAAGACTTTAAAGCCGGGAAATGTGATGCCTTTTATATGACCTCTATGCGCGCACGTGCCTACAATAAATTTGCTGGCTCGATTGATGCGATTGGTGGCGTACCGACTAACGATATTGCGCAAAAATCCATTAGTTATGTGCTTGATAAACGTAATGAAAAACGTCTGATTACTAGCATGGGTAAAGAAACCTTTGAAGTGGCAGGGATTGGGCAAATTGGTTCGGCTTATATTTTTGTCCGTGATCGTTCGATTAATTCTTTAGCCCGCGCAGAAGGCAAAAAATTTGCCATATTACATTATGATTATGCTCAAAAAATTATGGTCACGCGTGTTGGCGCTGTTCCTGTCATGTCCGAAATTTCAAATTTCATCAAAAAATTTAATCAAGCTGAAGTCGAAATCGTTGCTGCACCCGCTTATGCCTTTAAACCGCTAGAAATTTATAAAGGTTTAGGTACCCAAGGAGCGATGATTAATTTTCCTGTGGTGAATGTCACCGCCGATTTGATTATACGTAAAAATAAATTCCCCGAAGGCTTTGGCATGCAATCGCGTAGTTGGTTCGTAAAACAATTACCAAAAAGCTTTGCAATGGTTAAACGGATGGAAGCTGAAATTCCGGCAAAATACCGCATGAATTTAAGCAAAGAAGACCAAGTGAAATATCAAAAAATTCTGCGTGAAGGACGAATAGATTTAACTAAACAAGGAATTTATGAGCCGGCCATGATGACCGTATTGAAAAAAGCCCGTTGTACTGTGGAGCGAACCAATTTTGAGTGCTCTTTAAGTGGTGAATAACTCGAGTGTTGTGTAGTAATTTGTAAAATATCAAAAATTTTCTAAGTGATAGCTAAAATCATTTTTTAAGTAAGTTTATGATTTTATTATTAACTTTAAAGAATATAAGTCAACTGACATTTAAGTCTAAAATAAATGGAGTTAATGCTCTATTTTTTTTAAATAAACTTGCATAATATTTGTGCCATGAATGGACCCTCATCAAACAACAAGATTCTGAAAAGGACCACTACAATGAAAAAAACGATTCTCGCATTAGCAGCATTTTCTGCTCTTGGTTTAGCGACAACTGCACAAGCAGAAAAGGTGAATGTTTGTGTATTTGATTTACTGGGTAAATCTGGTGAGTCTTATCAAATGGCGCAGGAATGGGCACTGGCTGCCAAAGGATGGGGAGCCGATATTAATTTAATTCCACGCCAAGACGAAGCTGTTGCTGATAATGATTTTAAAGCCGGCAAATGTGATGGTGTTTTTATGACGGCAATGCGTGCACGTCAATACAATAAATTTGTCGGTTCTATTGATGCTTTAGGGGGTGCACCTAGCAACGCTATTGCTCAGCGTGCGATTACTTTTGCTTTGGACAAACGTAATGCGCCGAAAATGGTCAGCAATTTAAGTGGTAACAAATATGAGGTTGCTGGTATTGCCCCTTTAGGTTCAGCTTTTATTTTTGTACGTGATAAGAGTATTGATTCAATTGAAAAAGCCGCAGGCAAAAAATTTGCAGTATTGGGTTATGACGATGCGCAAAAAATTATGGTGCAACGTGTAGGCGCACAAGCCGTGATCTCGGATGTATCGAACTTTGTGGCGAAATTCAATAATGGTCAGGTCGATATGGTGGGGGCACCTGCCTATGCCTACAAACCTTTAGAAATCTATAAAGGTTTAGGTACAAATGGCGCAATGTTCAATTTCCCTGTACTTCAAGTGACTTCGGATTTTATTATCCGTCCGGATCAGTTCCCCGCGGGCTTTGGACAACAATCGCGTGATTGGTTCGTGAAACATTTGCCAAAAAGTTTTGCGATGATTAACCGTCTTGAAGCCAGTATTCCAGCCAAGTTTAAAATGAACCTGACTGCAGAAGATAAAACCAAATATCAAAAAATGTTACGTGAAGGCCGTATGGATATGACTAAACGCGGAGTTTATGATGCCAGCATGATGACGGTATTGAAAAAAGCGCGCTGTTCTGTCGATAAGGCGAATTTTGAATGTTCACTTGGTGGTGAATAACTTTGATTTTAAATAAAAAAAGCCTAGATTGATTCTAGGCTTTTTTGTCGATTTGAATATGTCATTTTTGCCATTGTTGTCAGTCAAAAAAGGCGTAATCTTAAAAAATAATGATATAAAATTTTTGTCATAAAAATGAAAACAAGCATAGAAAGCTTGTGATTCGTAATGAATAAAAACTCAAAAAGATTCAGTCATTCGACTGAATGAAAACAAAGACACAAGGAAGAAAAAGTCATGATGCAATGGTCTAAAGCGCTGTTACTGGGTGTAAGTCTGTGTGCTGTAACCGGTGTTAGCCAAGCAAAACAAGTGATATGCGTATTCGATTTGGTCGGTAAAAGTGGTGATGTGTTTACCCTGATGAAAGATTACCAGTTAGCAGCCAAAAATTGGGGTGCGGATATTGAATTGCGTGTTGGCCAAAACGAAGCAGTTATTGCTGAAGACTTTAAAGCAGGTAAATGTGATGGGATTAGTGTCACAGGGATGCGTGGTCGTCAGTTCAACGATTTTACCGGTTCTTTAGATGCTATTGGTGCCATTCCTGATTTAAAGCTTGCGGTTAAAGTGATGCAAGGTTTAGCCAGCCCGACTTTTGCCAAACATATGGTGCGGGGCAAATATGAAGTGGTGGGTGTCATTCCAGTCGGTGATGCTTTTTTAATGGTGAATGACCGTAGCATTAACACGGTCGCTAAAGCTGCAGGTAAAAAAATTGCAGTCTTGGATTATGATGAAGCACAAAAAATTATGGTTCAGCAAATTGGTGCACAGGCGGTGAGTGCGGATGTCACCAATTTTGGGGCTAAATTTAACAATGGTCAGGTCGATATTATTGGTGCACCGGCAGCTGTATTTAAACCGCTAGAATTACACAAAGGTTTAGGGAGTAAAGGCGCGATTGTGAATTATCCAATTCTACAAGTGACCGGTAATATTATTATCCGTCCAGATAAATTCCCGGAAGGTTATGGACAAAAATCACGTGAATGGGTGAGAGGTCAGTTACCGCGTGCATTTGGTATTTTGGGGAAAATGAAAGCGGATATTCCACAAAAATATTGGATGCAGATTCCTGCAGTGGATAAGCCAGGCTATCAAAAATTGATGCGCGAATCGCGTGTCGATTTAACCAAACGTGGTGTATATGATAGACGTATGATGAAATTGTTATGGCAATTCCGTTGTAAGGAAGATCCAAAGAATTTTGAATGTAGCCTTCAAGATGAGAACTACAAACAATCTTGAGAAAAATACTCAGATTTAACTTTAAATCTTCAAATACTGACCATATATTGGGTATGCTATACTTGAAATATGGTCTTTATCTTTTAAAGACAACTGAATTGAACAGAGGAATCCAACATGAATGCCCAAGCTCTGGTGCTGACCGACAATGCTGCGAATAAAGTACGCCAATTGCGTGATAGTGAAGGCAACCAAGAATTAATGTTACGCGTTTATGTTACAGGTGGTGGTTGTTCTGGTTTCTCTTACGGCTTTAACTTCGCTGAAAGCATGAATGAAGATGATGCTGAATTTGTCAATGGCGACGTAAAAATGCTGGTTGACTCTTTAAGTTATCAATATCTTGTCGGTTCAGAAGTCGATTATATTGAAGGTTTGGAAGGTTCACGTTTTGTGGTTCAAAACCCAAATGCAACTACAACCTGTGGCTGTGGTTCATCTTTCTCTATTTAATAAAAAATTTAAAAAGCCCTCCTTATGTGGAGGGCTTTTTTATGAAAAATAGAATTTATTATTGTGTTAGAACATCATTAAAAATTATGGTTCTAATTTAGCAGCTTCTAAAATATCAAAAATAACCGTCGTCACATCTTGGCTTAAATCACGATTGTTAAAAATTTCATGCGCCGTAATCGTTACATCTGTATCGCTTGGAAGTAAGCGTTGTTCTTCTTCAATCAAATGCTGAATGGGTAATAAAGTCTGTTTTATTTCTAAATGCAGAATATCTTTAAACTCAATATTTTCATCTTCCAGTTCGATCAGTTGTTCGTTTAAGAATGGCAATAAAATAGAATGCAGGTAAGGCTGAATCTCAATAATATCAAAGATTTCAATCTCACGTGTTTGCTCAATTGTACTAATGTGATCATTCATTTCAATCAGAATATGGTAGTAACTCACACGCGTCTCCAGAGATTTTATGTTGTCATTTCTTCCCATCACAATAACATGAAATGAGCCTGATTTCCGTTCTATTGCCATGCATATACTTATATAAAGTAAGGGATTTTTGCATTGTATCTCGGTCGTGGCTTAACGTGCCTGCAATAAGGCTAAATCTGCTGCTGATAATCTGAAATTTTGCAGCTGCTGATCTTTCATTACAGGGTACATCAGCGCCTGAGGATCTTGATTGTGTTCTAAGCCTAGGGCATGTCCTAATTCGTGTGCAATGGTTAGACGCAAATCATCCCTCGTATCAAATTGATAAATTTCAATGCGCTTTCCATTGTATATGCCTTTGTGAAATTCGCGTGCTGGAAAGCGTTGATTGAGATGATTCACATTAATATTGTAGGCATCAATATTTTGATTATGCTGCTCGACTTGTTGATTGTATTGGTTATTTTTATCTTTAAGCTCAGCAATATCGTGGTCTAATTGTTGTGCTTGGGCTTTCAATTGCTGATATTGTTGTTCGATCCGTTGTCGATTTGGACCATTTTCATTTTCAATACGCATCCAACTTATGCGTTGTTGATTGAGTTGTTCAAAGTCCTTGGATAATTGATCTCGCTGGGCTTGCAGTTGTTGATGGCGTTGTTCTAGGTAGGTATAGCGATGGTCTAAATTCTCTGAAATCCGTTGATTTACATTTTGAGCCGTTTCCAAAAGTTGTTGGCTTGTTTTATGTACTTTATGGTCAGCTTGACGTTGGTCATAGATCAAATTAATCGTTAATTTTGCCTTTGGGTCATACACCAGCAGAGGTTTTTCTGAGCCTTGCTGCCAAATGCCGATGGCATCTTTACAGAGCTGAATCAGTTCTGCTTGGCTCATACCAAATCGTTGGTCGACGTCGCCTAAGCGAAATCGCACACTTGAATCAAAAGGATGAAGTATTTTATCTGTGACTGTACGATCTTGTCGCTTATTATCCTGTTGCGATGGAAAAAATAACCAAATGAACAATAAAGTCCCGATGGCAAAGAAGAGAGCACGCATAGCATTTTAAAATCATTATTTTTAAATTAATGTAGCTGAAAATTTCATCTAATCCTATCTTTTTAAACATAAAAAAACCGCACTTTCGCACGGTTTTTTTGATCAAGCTGACAAATTATTTTTTGTCATCTTTAACTTCAGTGAACTCAGCATCTACAACGCCATCGTCCGCTTTTTGAGATTGACCTGCATCACCTTGGAATGCATTTGGATCAAAACCTTCAGCACCACCTTGAGCGCCTTGTGCAGCTTCATAAGCACGTTGGCTAATCGGCATGATGATGTTTTGAAGTGCTTCAGTTTTCGCTTTGATTTCTTCAACGTCATTTTCTTTAGTTGAAGCTTCAAGCTCAGAAACCGCAGTTTCAATTGCAGTTTTTTCATCTGCAGTCACTTGTTCGCCAAGATCTTTCACTGCTTTTTGCGCGCTAGAAACAAGTGCATCTGCTTCGTTACGTGCTTTAGCTAATTCTTCGAACTTACGGTCTTCTTCAGCATTCGCTTCAGCATCTTTAATCATCGCTTCAATTTCAGCATCGCTCAAACCTGAGTTTGCTTTAATTTGAATTGATTGTTCTTTACCAGTGCTCTTATCTTTCGCAGACACTTTCAAGATACCATCAGCGTTGATGTCGAAAGATACTTCAATTTGTGGCACACCACGTGGAGCAGGTGGAATATCGCCTAATTGGAAGTTACCCAATAATTTGTTTTGCTGAGCCATTTTACGTTCACCTTGGAACACAGAAATGTCTACAGCAGGTTGGTTGTCAGCAGCAGTTGAGAACACTTGAGATTTCTTCGCAGGAATCGTGGTGTTTTTCTCGATGATTGCTGTTAACACGCCGCCCATAGTCTCAATACCAAGAGTCAATGGAGTTACGTCTAGAAGCAATACGTCAGTTTTGTCACCAGACAATACCGCACCTTGAATCGCAGCACCCATTGCTACCGCTTCGTCAGGGTTCACGTCTTTACGTGGCTCGCGACCGAAGAATTCTTGTACTTTTTGTTGTACAAGTGGCATACGAGACTGACCACCGACCAAGATTACGTCAGAGATTTCGCTTGTTGAAAGACCCGCATCTTTAAGCGCGATACGGCAAGGCTCAATCGTGCGAGCAACTAAATCAGCAACTAAACCTTCAAGTTTCGAGCGAGTTACGTTGATCACCAAGTGTTTAGGACCAGTCGCATCAGCAGTGATGTATGGAAGGTTGATTTCAGTTGCGTTAGAAGAAGAAAGCTCGATTTTTGCTTTTTCAGCAGCTTCTTTCAAACGTTGTAACGCAAGTGGATCTTGTTTCAAGTTCACACTTTGTTCTTTCTTGAATTCTTCAACCAAGTATTCAATTAAAGCGTTATCGAAGTCTTCACCACCAAGGAAGGTATCACCGTTAGTTGACAATACTTCGATTTGTTGGTCGCCATCTAGGTCAGCGATTTCAATGATTGATACGTCGAAAGTACCACCACCCAAGTCGTAAACCGCGATTTTACGGTCGCCTTCTTTTTTGTCCATACCGAACGCAAGCGCAGCAGCAGTTGGTTCGTTGATGATACGTTTAACATCAAGACCGGCAATTCGACCTGCATCTTTAGTTGCTTGGCGTTGTGCATCATTGAAGTAAGCAGGAACAGTAATGACCGCTTCTGTAACAGTTTCACCCAAATAGTCTTCTGCAGTTTTTTTCATCTTTTTCAAGATTTCAGCAGAAACTTGTTGTGGTGCCAATTTTTTGTCGTTTACATCAACCCAAGCATCGCCATTGTCTGCTTGAATGATTTTGTAAGGGACAAGACCGATATCTTTTTGAACCGCTTGGTCTTGGTACTTACGACCGATCAAACGTTTGATCGCGAATAATGTGTTTTTAGGGTTGGTTACCGCTTGACGTTTCGCAGATTGACCCACAAGAATTTCGCCATCTTTATAGGCAATAATAGATGGAGTTGTACGAGCGCCTTCAGCGTTGTCGATAACTTTAACTTTGTCGCCTTCAAGTACTGCTACGCAAGAGTTTGTAGTACCTAAATCAATACCAATGATTTTAGCCATTTGGATGCTTCCTCAAAATTATTTTTTGCAATGCTTTTGCTTGTTATTCGATATGAGAGCCATTCAAAATTTTTCAAGTTTATTTCATTAAAAAAAGTGAAAAACTCTCGAATTTCTTTACCTTATTGACCCACTAAGACCATTGCTGGGCGAAGCAAACGGTTTGACAAGGTATAACCTTTTTGCAATACAGTACCAATTTCACCTGCTTTAACATCAGGTGCGATACCCACTGCTTGATGCAAGTCTGCATTGAAACCGTTACTCATATTCACTTCGACTACACCGAATTTTTCGAGTGTGGTGAGCAGTGATTTCAAAGTAAGTTGCACACCTTCAAGTAATGGAGATTCAGTATCACCCGCAGCTTGAATGGCACGTTCTAAATTATCGACGGTGTCGAGTAATTCTTTGGCGAATTTTTCAATCACAGTTTCTTTATGCTTTTCAGCATCACGTTGAATGCGTTCCACGCTTTTTTGCGCTTCATATACCGCATTGGCTGTACGTGCTTTTTCAAGTTTTAAACTTTCTGTCAGATTCGTGATCTGGGCTTGTAAATCTTCAACTGAAACTTCAGCTTGCTCGGTTTCAGCTTGAGTTTGTGCTGTTTGTTGATCAGCTTGCTCTTGCCCTAGATCTTGAGCTTGTTCGTTTTGCTCAGCTGCCATAGATTTACTCCGTTTAAATGGGTTCTTAAACATGTACAGTCCTTTTGGCTTCAGTGCTAACTGGGTTAATCCTGAACTGCCATGAGTGATAAAATTCATGATTAATACAAAGGTCGGGGCAGGCGATAAAAATTCAAGCGAGACAATCAATTAAATCTGTTTAATTTGATTAAAATTATCAAAAAAACCGGTTTTTCGAACATTCAGGCAAAAATTATAAGGTTCTTTATGCTCAAAATTGAGCTAGGGGATAAAACAACAAAGCAGCTTATTGTGAGAGCTTGATTATCAGTTAATGGAAGAATCAAGTTTTGTTGCTCTCCCTCAGTTTGTATGGAAGATGGGAGTCAGGAATGAGATAGGAACAGAGAAAGAAAATACAAAGACGGCTAATGTGGTGATGGGTAATATCCAACTTATACTTAAAAACGATCATTATGAAATAAATTATCTATTTTACAAAAAAGCACAGGCTGATTATTATTTCACCCAGATTCTATCGCTGTAGTTTCTTCTTGTATTTTTGAAAGAAAAGTGTTTTCTAGGCTTACCCAACCTATGGGTAAGCTTTTTTTTGCCTAAAATAAAGCAAGCTGTCATTAATCACTGCTCCTATATATTTGTTTAGCAAGTCATAGTTTTAGTATTGAATAACGGTTAAATCCTTACAGTATTAAATTTTGATAATCATGATTTTTATAAAACGCGGATTCAAATACCAAGTGCGACACATTTGTATTTAGTTGAAAAAGTTAGGTGTATTAGAATCATTAGACTTTTTCAACTCGCAATTGGAAAGCACACAATGAAGCAATACACCCAACTTTC